>JACSRJ010000251.1 GCA_014879835.1 Anaerolinea sp. | reverse complement strand
GGGGAACTCGTCGAGGATCACCCCGACGGGCATGGGCAGCGGCCCGTGGTTGCGCTCACCGAGGGTGTCGAGGTCAAGCATCAGTTTGCGCAGGGTCGCGCCCAGGTACGAGGCGTACACAGCGCGCATCCTACCGGGGCAGGTCAAAACCACCACTGTAGGCTGAGACACCACCAGATCGGCGTCAAAGTCGGAGGCGCTGGTGTTGGCGCGCACCTCGGTCGATGCCCACCCGGTGAGCGCCGTCGCCAGGGTGGCGACCACGTTTGAGGCGACTTTCCCATCCGCACCCACACTGGCGATGAAACTGTTTGCTAAGAGCGAGGCGTCATCCTTGCCCGCCTTGAGGCTCTCCGCCAGCTTTTTGAGGTCATTCAGCGCTTGGTAGATGTCACCCAAGTTATCGAACCGGATGAGGCAGGCAGCCAGCAGCGCCGCGGCACTGTCGCTCCAGAACTTGTGGTCACCGTGGGCGGAAGGCACCAGCACCTCGGCGATGGCCCGGGCGTCAGAGACGGTGCTGATGCCCTCGGCGAGGTTGTAACGCACCCCTGCCGGGCTGGTCGGGTCGTGGATCACCACCAGATGACGGGTGAGGCTGGCGAACCTCAACACATGTGCGGTGATCTCCCCCTGCGGGTCCGCCACGATGAGGCTGTGTCCGGCGCGCATCCGGTCAGCGATGACGGGCAGGATTACCCCTTGAGTCTTGCCGCTGCCGGCGCCACCCAAGGTCAAAATGCCTCGCGCCGCGTCTTCCCCGTTCAGGCAGAACCTGCCCACGCCAAAGTCCAGCCGTCGTTTGCCTTCCCCCCAGAAAGCACCTAACAAGGTCAGCCCGTCAGGGTCGGGACGGCGAAAACGGCGGTACTCACGGGCGGTGCAGAAGTGCGACGATCCCATCTCCCCGCGCTTGACCGTGGGACGGCGCAGCCTGTCCACCCACTCGTGGAGCCAGCCGCCGCTGCGTAATGCCTGATGCAGCCCCATACTGACCATCACGAGGGTGAAGATCAGCCCCATCCCCACCAGAAAGAGACGCAGGGGGTTCATGGTGGGCGGCGCGCCTGTGAGAAAGAGGATAAAGCCGTTAGAGGTCGTGCGCCCGGTCTGGCGCACAAGGGCAAAGCCGCTGAACAGGCTCAGATAGAGCGCGGACGCACCCAGATTGGCGATGGTGTAGGTGAATAACAGGTAGAGCCGACGACGTCCCTTGACGGAAGTCAGTTCCCCGGTGCGTTGAATACCCGCTCCAAGCAACCCCGCCACCACCAAGGGGGTGAGGGCGCTCAGACACAGCAGAGGCGTCAGACAGCCGCCTAACAGGACTTTGCCCTCGGTGAAGAGCCAGTAAAACATGATCACCGTCCCTTCAGGCTGCGGCGGGTGAGCCAGTACAGCATCAGGGTGGTCGTCAGGCACGCCAGATAAAGCGCCATGCCCCTGCTCAATACCAATAAGCGGTAAACCAAGGTGGTGAGGCTGAAAAGTGCCAGCACCACCAGCAGTCCTATCATCACCGGATGTTTGTTCATCGTTCCCTCGGAAACCAAACGTTGAGGTCGTTTAAGTCGGGCAAAACGGGGGCGGGTTCCGCCTCCGGGCGCAGCTCACGCCAGCGCGCCCCCACTGCGGTCTCGAGTGCATCCTCAAAATGCTGGGCGGCTATCTCCCGGAACAGGCGGTCATGCCCCTTCTCTTTGTTGTTGTAAAAGGGGGATCTGCCCTCGACGGTGGGCGCGGTGCCGGGCAGAATCACGTGGCTGTGAAGCTGCTGCACCCCCGGCTGCCCGTCTGCGCTGTTGGTCAGACGGTCATGGAGGACAGCGGCATATTCCGGCACTTCCGCCCCGCGTGCCGTGTAGTAGGACTCCACCAGACGTGCGGTCAGGTCAATGAGCAGGTCGCGGCGCTGGTCTTCAGGGATGAGTGCCATCAAGTCGGGGGCAGGCGAAACGACCCACGTCCACGCCAGCACATGCGGACTGCGCAGGCGTTCACAGCTTCGGGCGATGCCCCGGTAACTTTTGCCCAGCCCGTGATCCAGCCAACGGTCGCGCAGCCCCCCTTGGCGCAGGTGGGTATCACGGTCATCACGGTACTGAAGGTACTTCAATTTGCCCCGCAGGTGACGGCGCCCACGTCCTTTTGGGGAGACGTAAGCAAAGTCCACCACAATACTCGGTTTGTTCATGAACCCTCTCCGTCAGGCAGGTCACGGACTGCCTTCATCTGGGCGAGCAGTCGGGCACCCTCGCGCCGTGCCGCGATGATGGCGCTTTGCAGGGCAGGCTTGCCTCCTGCCGTTGCTGCCAAAAGCAGCAGGAGCACGTTCAGGTGGAAACTGAGGGTGAGTTCGAGCTGGTCGATCCGGTCTTGCAGGGTCTTCTGGAAGTGCCGGCGGCTGCCGATGAGGCTTTCCTGCTCGTCCAAAAAACGGCGGATTGCCTCGCGGATGAGGTCACTTTCGGTCACTTCACGCCCACGCTTGGAGAGCAACTGCTGGAGGCGGTCGTGCATCTCCGGGGTCATTACCAGACTGCGGCGGATTGTTCTGGGTGTCATCTACGCCCTCCCCAAGACCATTGGATGTCTCATTCTCTCAAAGAGGGAGGGGAGGAGCGTGGAATTTTACGTCAAAAAGGCTGGCAAAATTTCACTGCGGGTTGGGAAAATTACAGGGGAAGGGGGAGGCTATTCGCTCTGTGCGGACTAAGGCAGCACTTTGGCATCAATGATCAGGGAAACAAAACCCAGTTTACCCCCCTGATTACGATGATCCGAACGCAGTGAACGATAGATCACCCCATCGGCAGGATCCCAGTAGTTGAAGTGGAACCGCCCCTGTTCATCACAGTATTCAAGGAGATCCACAAAGAATCCGGCACTTTCAAACACATCACTGAAGAGGTGATAGTCATACACGATCTTGTGATCGGCGGCGGGATGGTCTTTGGGACCGGGTCCTCCCACCTGAGCCATCTGCTGGTAGGCAGCATCAGGGAAATTCCGGTCCGGGACAGCACAGCGCAGATATCCTCCCGGTTTCAGAAACTCGTAACAGAATTTTGCTGCCAAGCGTCCTTCCGCCTCTGTGAGGTGTTCCCAGACATGCTCACACAACAGGGCATCAATCCGGCGGGTGCTGAAACTGCGCACCCAATCCGTCCTGTCCAACAGGTTCAACTCCTCCTTCTGCGTGGGGATCCATCCGGGATAGGTCTGCTGCCCTGCCCCGATGATGATCTTCAAAGGCAGATGGGCTGGAAGATGGCTGAGGTCAAGCATAATTCCTCTCCAACAGGTGCTCTCAGGGATCCCTGCGCTCCATTATAGCCCTCCCTGGGATCGTCTTCCACGCCCTGTCATCGACCCCTGCGATAGGTTGTGGGCTGCCTTCCCCAAGCCAGGGAGGATACCGCACCCGCGCCCCTCTCAAGCCGCAAGCGGCTCGCGGCGGATTTTTGCTCCGGGCTGGTGCCGCTGGCGCTCACCGCAAAAATCCTTGCGCCCGGTGGGTGATAGGGTCGCCTGTGGGTGCGGTTTACGCAGATGCAAGGGAAGGCAGCTTCCCCACAACCTATCGAGATTGTCAGGGGTTTACGGCGACTGCACGAGGCACCAGTCCCAACGGAATATACGTTGGCGGTCACCTACAGAAGCTCCTGAAATCGAAGATTACATACCGCCCCCGCCGCTGTGGAGCGCTCGCTCCGGCGGTGTGTGTTTTTTAGGGCGTCTGGATGGTCGTGAACTGTCGGCACACCTCATACTTTTTGTGTGCTGGCGGTGGAAAACCCTCTGAATGGACACTGGACAGGTGAGTCTTGCTTGCCATCGGTGATCTGTGCACGTTCAGGCCGCAACCCAGACGGATCGGGCGGTTAGGAGACCAGTCGCGCACCCTTCTCCCCAAGCACCCCTCGCCGGAAGCCGCTTCGCCCGGATT
>JACSRJ010000079.1 GCA_014879835.1 Anaerolinea sp. | reverse complement strand
AACCGAGAGGTCAGAGGTTCGAGTCCTCTTTCACCCATTCAAACGCCCCTCAAGGGCGTTTTTTCGTTCCCCTCTCTAAAGTGCACCAAAGTGGTTCACCCAGCCCCCAATAAGCGGCGATTATCGACGTCCGTACCTTCGGGATCAATGCTTTCGAGCACTTCCTCAAAGGTCGGGGTATAACGCTCCAAAAGCAGGTTTAGCGCTTCCTCGATTCCCTCTCGAAGGGATCGGCGTTTTAAGCGACGGGCCCAATCGACAGCCTTCTGGAGATGATCAAGTGCGGCAGCGCGCCGTCCTTTGGATGCATCCCAAAGCCCCAGATGCAGATGCGCCGCACCATAGTTGGGATCAAGTTTAAGCGCCCGCCGTGCATAATCATAAGCCACCGTGAGATCATGATCACTGTAGGCGACCGCGATCCGGGTAAGCAGCGCTGGACGGGTCTCGCTGGGCGCAGATTCAAGGGCGGCGTTGAAGTATTCCCCTGCAATCTCACGTCGGGTGCCGATTAGACTCACCCCCAATTCCACGATCCGTTCTGGCGGGAAAGGTTTCCGCTTGCGACGCTTTTCCAGAAGGGATCTGGCGGTATTGTGATCCCCCGCAGCGTGCCATGACCCAATCATCAACAGTGCAGCCGAGTCATCCTCCAGATTCACCTTAGCGAACTCAGCTTTGGCGTGTCGAGGCTGATAACGAGCTAACACCGCCCCATAGCGCGCCCGGAGAAGATTATCCTCAGGGGTGATCTCCAAGGCCTTGGCAAAATCCGCCGCAGCCGTAGGGTAGTCCTGATTGGCTAAGTGAAGATCTGCACGTCCAGCGTAAAGCGCTACGAGGCGGCCAGTTGCCAATGCCCCGAAAGCTGAATTAGGACTGCGATCCAGGCGCTCCCATGCTTCAATACTCCGATCATAATCGCCTTCCATTTCAACGGCTTGCGCATAGAGGGTGAGTGCTTCGGCGTGTCTTGGGGCGATCTCTAATACTCGCAGGGCTGCGGTGAGTGCGGCTTTATGATTTTGGTTCTCCAAATAACGTTTGATGAGTCCAACACGTAGGGCTAGATCATCCGGTTGGGCCTTGATGGCGTAGCGCAGCGAAATTGCCGCTTGGGCAAACTGCCCATCACGGGCATAGAGCGAGTCAATATGCCGCCACAGACGAGCGGTATGCTGTGGACTCCACATGAAATCGCGGGAGTCACTCCGTCGTGGACGACGTCGCAGAAACTCTCGCCACGTTTCAGCCGCATCTCCCCACTGTTCCAAACGTTCATGGGCGAGGGCGATATTGGCGATCAGCTCACGAGGGGCCCCCCCACCCTTGCGCGCGGCATTCCAGCACCGAAGCGCTGTGTCCCAGTCGCCAGACTCGGCTGCTGCGTTGCCTTCCAGAAAATCAGCGCGCTGCTTGAGTTTTAGCAAAACCGGCGAATCGGGCGCGAGTTTAAGGGCCATGCGCACCGATTCGCTCATCACCTCAGGGTCCTCCGGAGACGCAATCGCCCGTTCAGTGAGCGCACGCAGCAGATTTTGACGTACCCAAGGGCTGTTGACCCCGGCGGTGCGCGCCGCTAACCAACGTGAGATCGCCTCTCGGCGCTGCCCCCGTCGCCACGCAATCACCCCCAGATAGTACTGCCCAAAAGGGATGGATCGGTTGAGGGACTCTCGCAAAGGGGACTCTGCACCTTCAAAATCGCCCATCAACAGCCTTTTGACAGCTTCTAACAGGGGCGCGAAGGTAGGTCTGATCTTTGCCTGCTGTTCCGGAGTGAGGAGGTCCCAAGTATCTTCGTGGCGGGGATCACCCCCGGATTCGGCAACCGCAAGGCACAATAAGTAAGCAGTACGGGCATAATGTTGAGGATCAAGGCGGATGCTCTCTCGGTAGGCTTTGAGTGCTTCCTTGAGTTCACCTCGGCGGTGATAACACACCCCCAAATGATAAAGGTAGATCGGGTCTCCGGGAATCATCTCATTGGCGCTCTTGAGATCTTCAAGGGCGCTTTCAGCGCGGGGATTAGTGCAGGCGCGTCGAAAATGTGCCTCCGCCAGAGCGCGGCGCAGCCCTCCCTGTTCTGTCTCACGGCGTAGAAGGGGTGTCCAAGCGAGGATTGCCCCCTGATAATCGCCCCGGCGAAAGGCTGCCATCCCTCGTTCACGTTCACTGGGGCGCGGGCTTGAAGGAGATACGGTAGACTTCTTTTTGGCCATGCGTTTTAAGATAACCCACTGAGATGCTTGGGATAGGTGATGATCCCGAAGGGATCAGATCAGTGGCAATTGTAGCAGATTGGAGCAGCGATGAAAGCGATCCTCTTTGATGCCCCCGGCGATCCTTCGGTGTTGTACTACGGCGATACCCCTGATCCTCAGCCGGGTGAGGGTGAACTGTTGGTACGCATCCGAGCAACTGCACTAAACCGAGCCGACTTGCTTCAGCGGCGCGGGGGATATGCACCGCCGGCGGGCGCATCCTCGATCTTGGGCTTGGAACTCGCCGGTGAGGTCGAGATCGGTGCAGGGGAGTTCAAACCCGGTGATCGGGTGATGGCGGTCGTCACAGGAGGGGGCTACGCGCAAAAAGCGGTTGTGCCTGCAGGGATGGCTATTCGTGTCCCCGGTTGGATGGGCTTTGAGGAGGCCGCAGCAATTCCCGAAGCCTACCTGACTGCCTACTTGAATTTATTCACCTTGGGTGAACTGCGCCCTAACGAGACCGTGTTGATTCACGCAGGTGCAAGTGGGGTGGGCACAGCCGCAATCCAGCTTGCCTTCACCGCGGGGGCACAGGTGTTGACCACGGCGGGAAGTATTGATAAGTGCAAGTTCTGTCGTGATCTGGGGGCAGCGGCGGCTTTCGACTATCACAGTGAGAATATATGGGAACAGATACAGATAGCTACTGATGATCAGGGGGTAAACCTGATCCTCGATTTTGTGGGTGCGTCCAATATTTCCCATAACCTTAGGAGTCTTGCGGTGGGTGGGCGTTTATTGTTGATTGGTTTTTTGGGCGGCTCCAAAGGTGAGATCGATCTCTCTCCAATTCTCACCAAGAGCCTGACTATTCAAGGTACAACCCTCCGCCGTACCCCACTTGATCAGAAGGTAGCACTCAGTAGGGCTTTTGAGTCCTATGCCATGCCCCGCTTTCGTGCAGGGGCGCTGCGGGCCATCATTGACAGCGTATACCCCCTGAGTGAAGCAGCAGAGGCCCATCGTCGGATGGAGCACAACGAGAACATCGGTAAGATCGTGCTGAGTGTGCAATAAGCGATATCAGCCCTCATCCGACCCTTTGATCAAATTGTGTCACACTTATTCTTCTACACTGCCGGAGACCGTGCGTAGTAGTTCTCCATTGGGCCCATAACTGGCAATAATCTGTCGGTCTTCACGGGTGAACAGAACCACCCGCACAATGGGCACAAGACCTTCGTCGGTCTCCTCAAATTTCATCGAATCGGGCAGGGTAGCAGCGTCCGCCTCGTCAGTGATTTCATCTTTGTCCGCGTCATAAAAAACGACTGTACCGGGATGAATAGGATGGGATTGCACTGTTTACTTCCTCAATGCCGACCTATCGGAAAATTTCATCAAGAATCTTGAAGCGATTGCCCCACAAGCGACGCGCCTGAGAGTCATACCAACCACCTTTGTAGATGCTGTACTGAACCACCGTCTCGGAAAAATCCTCCTGAATGTCCTGATTACCGTACCCAGAGACACTGGTTCCATCTTGCCGCTTTGCTGCCTCCCACTGCGCCCAACCGCTGCTTCGGGTGGGGTCTGTGCCCCACATCCGCTTAGATAGAATGTGGGAGGTCTCATGCAGGAAGGAGGTGTCAAGAAACGCTTGACCAATAGGACTGCGCGAAGGAAAGATACGAATAATCCCTTTAGGCCCAGCATCCATATAACTGCGGAAATTAGGCTTGTTGAACTTGATTGCATATTTAGGGTCATCCGGGTTTCGCCCCGGTTCTACCTGAATATGTTTGATGTGAATCCGATTGGCTTCGGGCAGCATACTCAGCCCGTCGGCGATCTGTTTCATGGTGTGGAAGTGCCCTATGGCGGGGTCTCGGTTTACGGGGAAGTACACATCTATGGACTGATCGCCAATTTTGATTGAATACTTGAGGGCATCCGCAGCGCCAGAAGCAAAAGGGTAATCCATCACCGGGACACCAGCGTTGAGCACATACGGCGCACGGCGATTATCATAAAAGTCGTTGGCCAGACGCTCACCCGCATCATTTTCACCAACAGTGGGCGCACTAGCCACCCCCGGACGGGGCGAAGTCTCCAAAATGGACTCACCCTGAAACAACCGGGCGCATTCTTCCTCCGCCTGACGAAGGGCTTCCGCAATGCGTTTCGAAGCCCCGCCAGCATCTCGAAGCGCGTTTATTAAACGGCTTACCCCCGGCAAGACCAGCTCGTTCATCTCCTGAAAAAAGGCCTCTGCACCGGCCCCGATCCACGCCCCTCCCTGAAGCTGTTCCACAAGCTGTTTGACCTGACTAAAGAGCCGCGTTGCCGTTTCAGACTCATGCGCAAACGACGCGGCAGCAGAAGCAAGGCGATCATAATCCGCCTGAATCCGGTTTGCCATTAGGGGTCTTTCTGGTATCAGCTATTTTGCGGTGGATTCAGTATAGCATGAATCTTATAAGCACAAGGATGGACTCGTTCAGCCCGAATTTGAAACGCTTTCTTGAGTACCTGCACCCATCAATGGTATGAAGAAACGTTTTAGTCTCCGGGGCTGTACCTCAGCTTCCGACTGCTGCTGATGAGGCAGGGCCCCTCGCCGTTTGACGATGATCAACGTGATGATCAGTGACACCAGTAAAAAAGAAAAAAGCAATGCAATAGGCCCTGTGAGATTGGTAAGCGCCCATACATGCTGGCCGCGAGTCCATTCCATTTCAGGCTGTACCATACGCATCATTAAAACTGTGCCGCTGTCCGCAACTGAGAACGAGGGAAACCGCCACCAACGATACATAGGAGCCCGGTTGTTGTAGCGCACAAACCCGGCATGAAGGGTGAGGGCAATCGGAATAAAGCGCACTAAGCCCGCTAGCACCGCTGCGGAAGGAGCGCGTTTGGTTAACGCGCTTGCGGCCACCCCTAAGGCAGTACAGGCCGCGATCTCCACAAAAGGCATGATGATTGCAACCAAAACCCCAAGTCCAGTTGACCACGGAACCCACCCGATAGTGGTGAAGTTTTCTTCATAGGAGATAGGATTGTTGCGGCGGAAGGAAAACCACACATAGGTCTGAGTCATAGCATACATGAACAGCGGCAGGGTGAACAGCCGTACTGCCGCCAACGCTACCCCCCATCCCATGACCCGGCGCATCGAAGCCAACCACTTGCCCAACATGATTCTGCGCGCACTAATTCCAGTGAGGACGAGCGCATCCCACGTTTGCCCTACATGCTCACGGCTGATAGCGTTCGCGCCGGCTACAATTGAACGGATCATCACCACCGCTGAAAACGACCATAACGCGATCAGCATAAACTGGCTGGCAAGACCACCCGAAGTCCGTCCATTCTGAAGCAGCACTGAAGCGCCCCCCACAATACCGCCCGCAAGTAGCAGCGCGATAAGCAGCTCCAGTCGCTGGACACGAGGGGTGTTTCGGGTTTGGTAGAGAAGCTCCTGCCACAAAACCGGGTTACGAGTGATCATCATCACAGTCCCCATCTCAAGATTCGGTTGTATTTGTAGAATCACGTGGTGATGCTCACATTGTAGCAGGGTTTTTATGATTTTTTGCAACTTTTTAAGCATTTTTCATGGGGATAGGATGAAAGGACCGTGTACCACGCATCCCGAAGTTCTCGACCGACACAAGCGGATGGCTTGATCACAGCCCCGATAGGTACAGTGGGGTTTCGACCTCAATCCCGTTACAATCACCGCTCATAAGACCTTAGTACCATAAAAAAGGCGGTGATTGGGCATCATGCAGCAGTTTGTGATCGAGGGAGGACATCCCCTTAACGGTGAAGTGGAAGTAGGCGGTAACAAAAATGCTGTCCTCAAATTGATCGCTGCTTGTTTGCTCACGGATGAGCCAGTCACCTTAAACAATGTGCCCCAGATCGGGGATGTGCGGGTGATGAGCGAAATCCTGCGAGGACTAGGCGCAGAAATTACTTGGCAGGGAGAACGCTCACTCCGTATTCACGCCCAAAGTCTCCATACCCACAAAGTTGATCCTCGTCTGGCCCAGAAGATGCGCGCTTCGATTGTACTGGCTGGTCCTTTATTAGGAAGGTTGGGGGTGGTTGAGCTTGCCCCACCCGGCGGTGACATGATCGGGAGACGGCGGCTTGATACCCACGTGATCGCCCTTCAAAAGTTGGGCGCATCCATCGACCATGAGCGCGGGTTCAGCATGAATGCCGACGGATTGCGAGGCGCCAACATCCTTCTTGATGAGGCCAGTGTAACCGCTACCGAAAACGCGATCATGGGTGCAGTGCTGGCGAAGGGTACCAGCCGCATCCGTAACGCTGCTTGCGAGCCTCATGTACAAGATTTATGCCAGATGCTGGTCAAGATGGGTGCGCATATCGAGGGAATCGGCTCCAACCAAATCATCATCGAAGGGGTGGAGCGGCTGCGCGGGTGCGAATTTCGAGTGGGGGCAGACTACCTTGAAGTGGGTAGTTTTATTGGTGCAGCCGCGGTTACCGGTGGGCAAGTGCGCATTAAAAATGCTGATCCGCAGTACCTCGATATGATCGGCTTAGTTTTCGCCAAACTGGGGGTAGAACTTCAAATCGAGGGTGAAGACGTGATTGTGCCCAAGGGCCAGCCCATGCGGATTGCACCCGATCTGGGAAACCGAATCCCAGTGATCAAAGCCCAACCGTGGCCCGCCTTTCCCTCTGATCTGATGAGTGTGGCCCTGTTGGTGGCAACCCAGTCCGCCGGGACAGTTCTATTTCATGAGTGGATGTACGATGGACGCCTTTTTTTTACGGATCGTCTGGTGAGTATGGGCGCTCGGATCATGTTATGTGATCCCCATCGGGCATTGGTGCAGGGCCCTGCGGCGCTGCGTGGTGGATTAACGATCTCCAGCCCGGATATTCGCGCTGGGATCACCGTGCTTCTGGCGGCTTTATGCGCACGGGGACAGACAGTCATTCGGAACATTGAACATATTGATCGGGGTTATGAGCATATCGAGGCAAAATTGACCCGCCTTGGCGCGAAGATCGAGCGTACCAGCACTGAGTAACCTTGAGTGCCTCCCCATATTGGGAACGGCTGAGGAGGCAACATCTTTTGGGAAGCAGGTAAGCAGAACGCATGGTGCAATCATGCCCCTATGGGGGAATCGATTTTACCGAGGAAAGTTGAGGGGATACCCCCTCAAAATCTCGATTCCCCCTTCTTCAGTGGCAGTTTTACAGAGGCGATGCGTGGAAGACCTTGGCGCTATAGGGAGGCATGTCTACTATCAAACCAGAGGAAAGCACATCATCCCCTCGAATGTCGCGCACGTCTTCTTCATTGAGGGAATCGCGGAAGCGCCACAGACCCGGGCCCCTAAATTCTGGACGAGGCAGCAGTAGACGCCCCCTTGCACCGTGCCCAGAGAGATTCACAAGGACAATGCGCCAGTCGTGATAGTACGCCCAGCAGTAGGCGATGATCGCCGAATGGAGCGAGGATTCAGGTTCATTGGGTAGGGGGTGCATCCCCAGCATCATAAAGACCCCCTCGTGATATGGAGGTTTAACCGCTTCCGACAGGGCATGGGTATAGAAGGTTTTGAGCCACTCAACCACAGGTTCATCAGGGGCGCGCCCTAACTGCACTGGGAGTTTAACCCGCCGGCCCTCTAACTGACCTTCATAGAGCAGTTTCATACCCGGCAGGGTCAGCATCAGGACTATCGCCGGGACGATCTTACGATCCCCAAAACTGGTCAAAGCGCGGGGTTCATCATGATTTTCGATGAAGCGCACCATCCGTTCCTGATACCCCCATGCGCCCATGATATGATCACGCACAGAGGGTACCCCCTGATGAAGTAGGCGATCATAAAGCAGTTTGTCATAGGTGTAATCAAAGCCTAACTTCTGAAGCTCGTGCTCCATGTCCCAGTAGACTTCCGCCATAAATAGGAAATCAGGGTGCTCTGATTTCACTGCCGGAATCACTTCCTGCCAGAATTCGGGAAGTCCATTGGATACGAGACTCCATGTCATCGAAAAAATTCGGTTGACCAAAAGCATCGCCATGTCGCAGCGTACCCCATCGCATTGTTGCCCAATTTCGATCAAGGTATCACGGGTAACCGCACGCGCCTGAGGCGAGAAAGCATTGATCTGAACGGTATCGCCCCATGGTGGGAAGTAGGGATCACGGCCATGAGCGAAAATACGCCCATTGGCGGCACGATAATAGCCGCCGTGGGTTCGGGCAATATCCGCCTCAACGCCTCTGAGCAGGGCATCAGGGTGATCTTCCGTCCAGTGATGATCAACGGCCACATGGTTGGGCACATAATCCAAAATCAAGCGTACCCCGCGCCGCCGCAGTTCTTCCCGAAAGTGCGCTAGGCCCTCACGTCCCCCTAAGTGCCCATCAACCTGATAACGATGAATGGCATAGGGCGAGCCAACCACCTCGTCACGGGTGTAGTCGGGCAGTGCATGGGCATATTCCCCAAGCAGTCCCGCGTGTTGGGTAGCGATCCAGCGGGCTGCGGGGCTGCGTTCCCAGACACCCATCAGCCATACTGCATCAAACCGATGCGCAGCCAACGCATCTAGTTCTTCTGGGGGCACATTCCCCAAAGTGATGGTGTATCCATATTTACGGCTTATACCAGTAAGCCAGACCCACGTATTGATTTCGTAGATTAGAGGATGATGCCGCATTGTCTCCACTCTTTCCTATGCGACTTCCGCTCACAATTATGGGACAATCGACGCCTTGCGCAAATATTGCCCCAAAATCCTTCGTGTTTAGGGAAGTCCTTCTGATCCAGCCAAAATTGCTACTGCTCGCTTCCAACTATCACCCTCGTCACCCATCATCTGATCGGCGTTTTCGGCTCGGTAGTGATCCATAAAAAGGGTGAGTTGATCAAAAACTTTCTGCCATGAGCGTCGCTGCTGAGTGATCACCTTCTGAAGAATGTTGGCGTCGTTGATCAGACGCAGAAGCATCTGGGTATGAGGTAAACACAACCCATCAGAGTCTTGATAGGCTTTTTCCAACGCCGAATCATTGAGATGTTCAGCGAGGGTATGCAGGTAAGCCTGCTGTGCTTTGTTATGGTACTCACAGGCAAGACAGGGGCGTGTTGGTTCGAGGGCTTCCGCAAACTGGAGCGCCGCCGCTTCAGCTTCACCCCGAAAACGCTTTACCAGACGCGCTAACAGATCCGCAGGGGAAACACCCCGATTAAACTGCTTGAGGGTCTCATCCAGCGACGCCCGATAGAGGACGGCAATTTGCAGCGCTGATCCCACATGATGGGTGAGATCCCAGCCATGGCGATTGCACAAGCCGCGCGCCGCTCGAAAGGCCTTATGGGTCTGAGCATCAGCGCTGTACTCATACAGAAGCGCATCTAGGAATTTTTCGCCATCCCTTTCTAGAAGTCGGCACACAGCGCAGCCGGTTTGGGCCAATGCTTCCCTCAGATCGTAGTAAGCAAAAGACGCCATCGAGGGCGCGTCAGGCATAATCGCTGCTCCCTACAAGAATCATGGTGACAAAGGAAGAATTTTAACGCACACCGCATAAGAGGCATATACTGAACCTTGTGTAGGGCTTATGCGAACCTGTTTATCTCGTGCCCATCGAAAAGAGTAATTTGAGGAGGAAGCCCCTTCAAGAACATTCTTTCCCCATTCGCCCTGAGGGCGGGCACCGCGCAGCGGTCGCAGCTAGGGCGATGAGGGTGAGTGTGTAACGCCTACTGGAATCTGAATTGTCCCGGTTTTTTTGTAGGATGACCTCAACTTAGGCACCAACAAACCTTGTAAGTCCCTTGAAAAAGCTTTGCCTTAGCGATTCGTCTGTCTTACCCCCACCGACGCCCCTTGCGTTCTTACCTTGTTTTCGTTTATGCTACAATGGACGAAGTCAAAACAATTCTTTAACACCTTTTAGGAAAACCGAATATTTCATGAATGCAACGACACCCAAGCTGAGCGTCGACAATATTACGTTACGTTTTGGCGGAATCACTGCACTGCATGGTGTAACCTTCGATGTGATGCCGGGGGAAATCTTGGCTATCATCGGACCCAATGGGGCTGGCAAAACGAGCTGTATCAACAGCATCAATGGCTTTTACCGTCCCCAACAAGGACACATCCGCTTTGAAAGCCGCGACATCTCCGGGTTGGCCCCCTACCGACGGGCTATGCTGGGAATCTCCCGCACCTTTCAGAATATTGCCCTGTATACCAATGCCACAACCCTCGATAACCTGATGGCCGCACGCCACATCCATATGCGATCCAATTTGTTGGATGGTGCTTTGTACTGGTGGCGTGCACGTCACGAAGAGATCGCCCACCGCCTCGTGGTTGAACAAATCATCGATTTTCTGGAAATGGAGCACATTCGCAAAAGTGTCGTGGGCAAACTGGGATATGGTTTGCGTAAGCGGGTTGAATTAGGGCGTGCGCTGGCGCTGGAACCTTCACTTCTGCTTTTGGACGAACCAATGGCGGGCATGAATGTCGAAGAAAAAGAGGATATGGCGCGTTTTATCCTAGATATTCACGAACGACAGAAGATGACCATCGTCCTGATCGAACACGATATGGGACTGGTGATGGATATTGCCGACCGTATCATTGTGTTGGACTTTGGGCGCAAGATCGCCGATGGCGCGCCTGAGGAAGTCCGGCGTGATCCTGCCGTGATCAACGCATATCTGGGACAGGCACACTGAAGGAGGTATCGCCAATGACCAGCCTGAGTTCAACACGCGCCTCTGCCTCCACTACGGATGGCATTATTGCTCAAGTATCAGGCGATCTGGCGCATCCGGCGCTGAAACCGCTTGATCCCGCTCTAGATACCCTGCCTAAACATTTCGTGACACTGGCGAAACGGTATGGTCAAGGCCATATCGCCATGCGTAAAAAGCGTCTGGGAGTCTGGAACGAATACACTTGGTCCGCCTCGCACGATCATGTTCGTAATTTTTGCCTCGGATTGGTCTCGCTTGGACTTCAACGCGGTGAAAAGGTCAGCATTATCGGCGACAACGATCCAGAATACTACTGGGCGCAACTGGCGGTTCAAGCGGCAGGTGGAATCAGCATCGGTATCTTTACTGACGCCAACCCTCAGGAATTGGGCTATGTCCTGACTGATTCGGATTCAGTCTTTGTCATTGCCCAAGATCAGGAGCAGTGCGACAAACTGTTGGAACTTCGGGAAAGTTTGCCCAACGTGCGTGCTGTGGTGTATTGGGATGAACGCGGTTTATGGAGCTACCACAACCCGTGGCTGATCAGTTTCGACGCGATGCAAGCAAAAGGTCGGGATTATGAGGCAGCGCATCCGGGTGCATTTGAGGCTCTGGTGGAAGCAGGAAACGGTGACGACATTGCCATCTTCAGTTATACCAGCGGTACCACCAGCCTGCCCAAAGGGGCGATGCTGACCCATCGCAACCTGATCTATGGGATGCGCCATGTGCTGTCCATTGCACCAGTCACCGATGCCGATAACTATGTTTCGTTCAGCCCGCTGGCATGGATCACGGAGCAGCTGCTGGGTGTTGCCGCGCACGTTTGTCAGGGGCAGATCGTCAACTTTCCTGAAAAGTCGGAGACAGTGCACAACGACATTCGTGAAATCGCGCCCTCGTCGCTCCTGTTTCCTAGCCGTCTGTGGGAGAGCTTGATCAGTCTGGTGCAGGTGCGTATGAATGATGCCTCGTGGCTCAATCGTGCATTCTACCGCTTGTTCATGCCTGTTGGCTACAAGGTGGTCGATTTTCAGGATGCGGGGAAAACGGTGCCGTTGCTGTGGCAAGGGTTGTATCGGTTAGGCGATCTGGCAATCTTTGGCCCCCTACGCGACAAGTTGGGCATGGTTCACATGCGTGAGGCATACACATCAGGCGCATCGCTCAGCCCAGATGCTTTGCGTTGGTTTCGAGCCATTGGAGTCACCCTAAAGAACCTCTACGGTTCTACGGAGTGCCAAGCCCATACCCTACATTACACAGGCGAAGTGCGATTTGATACTGTGGGGAAGCCGCCTCCCGGTGTAGAGATCAGAATCTCCGCTCAGAACGAAATCTGGATTCGCAGCCGAAGCGTCTTTCAGGGCTACTACAAAGCCGAGGAGGCCACAGCCAAAGCACTCGATAACGAGGGTTTTTTCCATTCGGGTGATGCGGGGTTCATCCGCGAAGATGGACATCTCGTGTATCTCGACCGGGTCAAAGACCTGATCGAGTTGGCAAATGGGGAGCGTTTCAGCCCTCAATACTTAGAAATTCGGCTGAAATTTAGCCCGTATATCCAAGATGTGATGGCTCTTGGCAGCAATCAGACAAACTTCGTTGCAGCACTTATCATCATTCAATTCGATAATGTGGCACGCTGGGCTGAAAAACGCCGGGTCAGTTTCACCACCTACGTAGATTTGACTCAGAAGCCCGAAGTGTACGAGCTGATCCAAGCGGACATTGCGCGGGTGAACAGTGTTCTGCCACCGTCCCAGCGGATCGCCCGTTTTGTGATCCTCCATAAAGCCTTCGACGCCGATGAGGCTGAACTGACCCGCACCCGCAAACTGCGGCGTGGTTTTTTGGCAGATCGCTATAAGGACATCATTGAGGCAATCTACGAAGGCAAAGACGCAGTTGAAGTGCGGGCGGAGGTCAAATACCGCGATGGCCGCGCAGGTGTGGTTGAGACCACTGTGCGCATTGCCGATGTGAAGTGACAGACAGACAGTCAGGGTTGAGCCAATCGGGGCTGCCCCGGCGGAGATACGCACCAACTTTATCAAAAAAAGGTTAAGAAGCGACGATGGATTTTTTGATTTTGGGAAAACCGGGGTATTTGGTACTTCAGGCGCTTGTCACGGGTCTTTTGGTTGGCGGTGTCTATGCGCTGATCGCGCTCGGTATTGTCATCATTAACAAGGCTTCGGGCGTCTTCAACTTTGCTCACGGGTTCATGATGTTAATTGGCGCACTCATTTTCTGGAGCCTTTTCCAGTCTACAGGGCTGTCACCCGTGCTGGTGTTTCTGTTTAGTGGGGTGGTGCTGACCGTGCTGAGTACGGGGGTGCGGTTCCCGGCAAATTGGAAGCGTGAACAACGAATCGCCGTCATTGCGGTCTTATGGGGACTCACGGGGGCAACCCTCATTCAAACGGACCACCTGCTGATCCGGGCCCTCGTAGGTACAGCCCTTGGTTCAGCCCTGATGGGGCTGGTGATTGAGCGGCTGACTATTCGCCCACTGATCGGACAGCCCTTATTCACCTCCGTCATGATGACCCTTGCAGTGGGACAGGTTCTGTTGGGGGCCACCCAACTGACATGGGGCAGCGTAGAACGAGGTTTGCCAGTTTTTGCCACGACCAATGCGCTGGGACTATCCCAAGCATTCGCCCCAATCCGTATCAGCGGTGTCCTCGGTGGGATGCTGGTGATTAAGACGGAACTGTTGATCGCCTTTGTTTTAGCCATCCTGACATTCGTGGCTTTTGTGTTGTTCTTCAATTACACCACCTTAGGACTTTCCATGCGGGCGACCGCTGAAAGCCAAGATTTAGCCCAAGCTGTCGGGCTGCGGGTGCGGGCAATTCTGGCGGTGGCATGGGCTATCGCAGGCGTATTGGCAGCGCTCGCCGGGATCCTGCATGGAGCCAGTACAGGCATCTCGATCACCATGGCAGGGCTTGCCTTACGGGCATTTCCGGCGGTACTGCTGGGTGGACTTGAATCTATTGGTGGGGCGGTAGTGGGCGGACTCGTGATCGGGGTTGTTGAGAAACTGGGCACCGCCTATTTTGGCAGTGATGTGGGTGAGCAGTTGATGCCCTTTGTGATCCTGATGATCGTACTAATCATTCGCCCGACTGGGCTTTTTGGTGAAAAACGAATCGAACGAATCTGACCAGAGTCCATTGAACGGTTTGCCCACTTCACAGTAACGGAGGGTATGTGTCAGCTAATATTCGTCCAAGCGGCGTTTTTGATACCACTTATGTGCAGGACATGACCATCAACCGCACCCGGTTCGATTTGATCCTGTCGTGGGGATTTCTGTTTGTGGTGCTGCTTATCCCCCTACTCACCCGCGAAGGCCCCTTTGGGGTCGATATAGTCCCTTTGGGGGCCGTTGGGACGGTTGAGCGCATCGCCATTCTGATGATTGCGGTGCAGGGACTCAACCTGCTGGTCGGTTACACAGGGCAGGTCTCGCTTGGTCAGGCGGCTTTTATGGCTGTAGGTGCCTACAGTACAACGGTGCTGATGCGGCAAGGGATGACCTTCTGGTTGGCACTGCCCATAGGCGCATTGTTGACCGGTTTGGTTGGACTGATCTTTGGGCTGCCATCTCTTCGGGTTAAAGGGTTTTACCTTGCAATGGCAACCCTTGCCGCACAGTTCATCATCCCGTGGCTGCTGCGTAACCCGCTTGCACCACTGACCAACGGTTCGAATCCTCTGCCTGTCCCGCGCACCACCATCGGCGAGTTTGTGATTACAGGCGCAGCCCAATACTACACCCTGATCCTGATTTCACTGGCAGCGATGATTATCGCCCGCAACATCATCCGCACCCGTGCTGGACGGGCTTTTGTTGCCATCCGCGACAACGACCTTGCGGCGGAACTATTAGGGATCAATGTGTTCGCCTACAAACTGCGAGCGTTTTTTGTGTGCGCGGTCTTCGCGGGGCTGGCGGGCGGACTGCTGGCCTTCGAGTCGCGCAGTGTTACCCCCGATCAATTCGATCTTCAGTCGTCAATTGAACTACTGGCGATGCTGATCATCGGCGGTGCAGGCATTTCACAGGCCCCTTTGTTAGGCGTTGGCTTCGTATTAATCCTGCGTGAGGGTGCAATTCCCAGCCTGACGCCGCTGCTGAACGATTTTTTGCCCCGCCTACTGCCATTCATCGACTCGGTCAATATCAGCGCCTCGCTGGCTCCAGCGCTGTTTGGCATCACCATCATCTTGTTCTTAATCATTGAGCCTCGTGGTTTGGCTTACCGGTGGGAGATCTTCAAAATATCATGGAAACTACGCCCCTTTTCGTATTGATTGATGGGATGTTTGGAAAGCGTGGGGCACTGCTTTTTTAGGGTTCTCTGCGATGCCTTCGGGCAGCGCTTTGGACAGGACAAAGATTTAGTTTTGAGAGGACGGTTTGACCATGCGTGTTCGTATTTTCACTTTTCTCTTGGTGGTGGCTCTGGTGACAGGGCTGGTGACCGCTGCCTTGCCCAGCGGAATGGTTGTGGCCCAAGGTATAACCCACAGCGAGTGTAAGGAAGACCTAACCGGGATGACGATTCCCTTTTATACCTTCGGCGATCTGAGCGGTCCGTATGCGCCTATCACCCAACCACTCGCGGCGGGTTTTAGCGATGCGCTCAAATACTTTAATGGGATGGGCGGAATCTGTGGCGCTCAGATCGAACTGGTTCAAGAAGATTCCGGTGGTGACCGTGAGCAGTCTCTCTCGATTTATCAGCGCTTCAGCACCGCCGATCCCAAACCCCTGCTGCTGCTGCTCTACGCCTCAGCCGACTCGGAACTACTGCGTGAGCGCGTCGCTGAAGATGAAATCCCAGTGTTCCTCTTTGCTGGTTCGACCATCGGTCTGTACGGCGAAAAAGCGGACACACCCGGATGGATTTACGCAGGGATCCCCTTATATACCGACCAGTTTGGGGCATTCTGCAAGTGGGTGGCATCTGCTTGGACAACTGACCTAAAGCGCGAAGGTGCGCCCGTGATCGGTCACCTAAGTTGGGAAGGTTCGTTTGGACGTGCCACTGAGACCACAGAGACCACCGCTTACTGCAAAGCACAGGGGGTCGAAGTGGTGGGCGGCGAGTACTTCCTGCCGACAGCGACCGATGTCACCGCGCAGATTAACAATCTGGTATCCAAGGGTGCAAACATCCTTTACACCACCACGCTGGCTTCCGGTACAGCGCTTATCGCCAAAGACCTGACCACCCTCGGACTCGAGGAACAGGTGCTGTTGGCAGGCGCAAACTGGGTGCTCGATAGTTCAGTAGGGCTGCTTGGTCAGCGGACTCTGAAACCCAGTGGAATGCCCTCCACAGATGGTGTTTTGGGGCTTCTGCCTTACACATGGTGGGACGAAAAGCACCCCGGCACAGCCCTTGTGCAAGAGCAGTTCACCGCCAACAATCGCCCACCCACCGCACGTGGTATCGCTTATCTTGCCGGTTTTGGCGCGATTGATACCTACATTGAACTGATCATCCAGACTGTCAATCGGGTGGGCAAAGACAACCTGACTGGCGCAGAGGTCAAAAAGACTCTGGATGGGTTCAAGTACGAAGCTTTGGGTGGGGTTTTCAGTTATGACTGGACGAATGGGGTGCGCGATGTCCGAATGACCCGTATTGGGCAGTTGGGCTACTTGCGGGGAGCCGATGGTGCACCAGTCATCGTTGAAGTAGGCGGGCAGAAGATGCTTGTCCCCGTGATCGCCCCGGTAACGACGGAGTCGGTGCCTGTACCCGATCTGAAGCCCGGTGGTGCGGACGTGCCGAAGTAAGCCGCCTACCTTAGTTTTTCTCTGGTAGGACTCACAGCCTTTTGATGGGGCGATCTGGTTTCATCAGGTCGCCCCTGTAAACGCATAAGGGATACACCCACATGCTGCAAGTGAACAATATCGAGGTCATCTACAACAATGTCATTCTGGTATTGCGGGGAATCTCGTTTGAGGTGAAACCGGGGCAGGTGGTCGCCCTCATGGGCCCGAATGGCGCAGGCAAATCAACAAGCCTGAAGGCGATCAGTGGACTGCTTCACAGCGAAACTGGTGAAGTGACCCGGGGCAGCATTACATGGGAGGGGCATTCGATCCAGAACCGCCTTCCCGACGAGATCGCTCGTCGTGGGATCATTCAGGTGATCGAAGGTCGCCCCCTGTTTCGGCATCTGAGCGTCGAAGAGAACCTGTTGGTCGGGGGCATGGTGTATGAGGCAGGGCGCCATGTACGTCAGGACTTAGAGCGTGTTTATGCTTATTTTCCCCGCCTCAAGGAGTTTCGGAAACGTACCAGCGGTTATCTGAGCGGCGGTGAAGGGCAGATGCTGGTCATTGGGCGGGCGTTGATGGGACATCCGCGTTTGTTGATGCTGGATGAACCATCTTTGGGGCTTGCGCCGCTGATGGTTACTGAGATTTTCAGAATCGTGCGTGAAATTAACAAGCAGGAGGGAGTCTCGATTCTGTTGGTGGAGCAGAACGCCCGTGCTGCGCTTTCCATTGTGGATTACGGGTACGTTTTGGAGAACGGACGGATCGTTCTGGATGGCCCGGCAGATCAGCTCGCCGCAAACGAAGACATCAAAGAGTTTTATCTTGGACTGACGCAGCTTGGTGAACGCAAAAGTTATCGGGAAGTCAAACACTACCGCCGCCGAAAGCGTTGGCTGGGCTAGTCAACCCAACTTGGAGCAGACCCTATCCTATCGAGGAGAAATCTGGTTATGTCCGACCGAAATCAGCAGATTCTTGCTACTGTTGCGCACGCCTACGCTAATGCGCCCGCTTTTGCCCGAATCATGAAGGAAGCTGGCCTAACACCTGCGGACGTGCAGAGTGCGGAGGCGCTTGCCCGTGTGCCCATCACCAGCAAGGATCGACTCGTCGAGATGCAGCAATCCGATCCACCCTTTGGTGGTTGGTTGGCGGTCGCGCCGAGTCAACTTTCGCGCATCTACTTCTCACCGGGACCGTTATATGATCCCCAAGGATTCGATGATGTAAATGGGGCTGAGGCTGGCAAACAGGCACTCCTCGCAGCAGGCTTGGGAGCGGGTGACATTGCCCTAAACACACTGCTTTATCACATGGTTCCTGCGGGGCTGTGGTTGGATGAAGCGCTGCGTTTGGCTGGGGTCACCGTCGTCCCGTTGGGGCCGGGCAATAGTGACCTATTGATCATGGTGATGCAGTCTCTCCGTGCCAACGTTTATGTAGGCACACCCAGTTTCCTAGAGAGTGTATATGCCAAGACCACCCAGTTTGGATTAACTCCCGAAAGTCTGCCTCTGCGTAAGGCATTTTTCACCGCCGAGCCGTATCTGCCAGCACAGCGGGCAAAGTTTGAAGGTGAGTATGGGCTGCACACCTCGCAAGCCTATGGTACAGCGGACTTGGGTTTGGTTGGTTTCGAAAAGGCCGGAAAGCGCGGCTTTTACCTGCCGGATACACTCTATGTTGAGATCGCCGATCCGACCACAGGGACGCCAATTCCCGATGGTGAATTGGGTGAAGTGGTGGTGACCACCTTCAATCGCGCCTATCCGCTGATCCGCTTTGGGACGGGTGATCTGGGAGTCATAGAAGCTGATGAAGATGGCGTGCGTCGAATCAAGGGTCTCTTTGGGCGTTCGGGCGAGGCGGTGAAGGTGCGAGGTATGTTCCTGCACCCGAATCAAGTGCGTATGTTGAGTCTGGCGTTCCCTGCAATCAGAGCCTCGGCAGCCACCATCACCCGCCAAGACAATCTGGATGTGCTCACCATTGAGCTGGAACTGCACCCGGATGCCACCGTTGAGGTGGCACTGCTGGCGGAACAGGTCAAGGCTGCATTCCGCGATCAGGCACGACTGCGGGTCGATCAGGTAACTTTTGGCACGGTCGATGCCAGCCAGCGTACCGTGCGCGACATGCGCTAAATCCTGATAGCACATAGAAACATAGAAGGGTTACATTCCTGCCCGCAAGCGGTAGGAGAGGTTGGTCAAGGGTGGATCGGAGTTGGGACGCAACTCCCACATCGCTGCATTCAGTTTCAATCCCTCCCGGATACAGGTCGGTACACCCGCAAGATGGGGTGGATAAATGGGATTGCGGCTTGACTGTCGTGTCCTCTAACGTTAACTCCCAAAGATTCCGGCAAGATCGTCCCCAGTTTGATGAACCGATTTG
>JACSRJ010000198.1 GCA_014879835.1 Anaerolinea sp. | reverse complement strand
GTGATGGGCAGCGGCGTGGGGGTGAAGGCCGCCCGCCCGGTGCAGATGCGGATGCCCTTGTTGATGCGCTCAATGGCCGTGGTGCTGCGCACCCAGTTGAGGGTCTCGGTGAAGATGGGCAGTGCTCTGCGGCAGTCGCCAAGCTGTACCCACGACAGCCCCCGGAACACCCAACACTCTGACTGACGCTGATCTACCGGCAGATTCTGCTCACGTTTATAACATTCCTCAAAAGCGGAGACTGCGGATTCATACTCCGTGGTGAGGTAGTTGATCTCGCCCAACCAGCGCCATGCTGAGGTGTATTCAGGGTCAAGTTCAGTGGCTGTGATGCAGTTGTCGCGGGCAAGGTTGCGCTCACCGGTCACAAAATAGACCTGACACAACCCGGTATAGGCCCGTACACTGCGCTTGTTGACCGATAGAATCGTATCGTAAGCATCAATGGCTAACCGATAGAGGTCGTCATCCCCTTGACGCAATCCCACCCCAAAGGCGTTTAGGGCCAGATTAAAGTAGGGAAACTCCAACTGTTTGTTATATTCGGCAGCCTTCACAAAGTAGGGGATCGCAGCTTCCGGGGTGCGCGAAGTAAGCTGCACAAAACCATAGGCGGTATTGGCCTCAATGCTGGTTGCAGCTAAATCAAGGGCTTGTTTGCCGATCTCAGCCGCATCCGTATAGCGCCCCAGATCGTAATATACCTGCGCCAAAAAAGCGTGTGCGTCACTGTTGTTGGGGTCAAAGTTCAGGGCGCGGTTACAGGACTGAGCGGCACTCTCAGACTGTCCTGCACGCGCCAGCGCCAAACAGTTGATCGCTAGTGCACGGGCATTGGAAGGATACTTGAGCAAAAGCGCGGTGGCGCGGTCAATGGCCTCGGTAATGTCGCGCTGGCTGTTCACGCTGCCATCAAAGCTGCGGTACACCAGCATTCGGATCAGTTCATATTGGATGTTCAGGTTCTCTGGGGCGATCTCCGCCGCTGTCCGATAGTGAAAGATCGAGGTGCTCAGATCGCCCCGCCAGAAGGCAAGATCCCCTTGGTGTGCGGACTCATTGATGGTAGGAGTGGGCGTATTTCTGATCCCGATCAGGGCCAGCGCTACTGGCTGGATCACCGGGCGCTGCCAGATCACCAGTGCCAGTACCCCCAACATCATAATCACCGCGGGATACACCCAGCGCAGGGTGCGCCGCCTGCTGCCACCCTTAAAAATTGCACCGCTGGAGAGTGAAGAACGATCACGTCGAACGTACACTTACACCCCGCTCCTTCACAAAATAGGCGTCGGACGAGGGGTTGCCGTGGGCACGGGGGTTGGGGTGCTGTATGTGCCCTCATATGCCGTGGCACACTTGAGCAAGGCGCGTCCAGTCTCCCGAATGGCGATCTCATCCTTTGTCCATTTGAGGACATCCTCAAGGATGGGGATCGCTTTATCACACTGCCCCTGAATGAAGTAACCCACACCTTGCAGCCACCAACAGGTTGGATCGCGGGTATCTTCGGGCAGTCCTAAAGCGATTTCCTGACGCTGACACTCAGCAAAAGCATCAACCGCATCTTCATAGTTACGGCTCTTGTGGTAAACCTCACCCAACCAGCGCCATGCGGCGGTATAACCGGGGTCTAACTCGGTGGCTTGCATACAGTATTGGCGTGCCAGTTTTGGTTCTCCCTTGGCCAGATACGCCTGACACAGACGGGTATAGGCCTTTACACTCTTGGCGTTATGCTCCAATACGGTGTTATAGGCACTAATTGCCACACGGTAGCGGGCTTCATCGCCATTATTGCGGTTGGCCAGCGTGTAGGCAAAAAAGCCCATTTCAAAATAGGGGAACTCAAGGTTGGGGTTCACTGATGCAGCGATCTCATAATGGCGGAGGGCAGTCGTAAAGCGCCCCTGAAAACCCAAGGTGCGGGCATAGGCGATATTGGCGTCAATATTCTGGGGCGAAAGCTCAACGGCCTTCTGAGCCTCGGTAAGGGCGGTGCTGGTACGTCCTAGATCATAAGAAGCCATCGACAAAAAAGCGTGCGCATCGGCATTCTGAGGATCAATTTCCAGTGCTCGCAGACAGGCACGAACCGCATCACCACTTTTACCGGCGCGAACGAGTGCAAAGCAGTTGATCGCATGGGCCCGGGCGCTGTTTGGATCCATCAAAATCGCTTTTGCGCCCCATTGGTCGGCCTCTTCAATGTCTTGAAAGTTGCGCACGTCTCCATAGCTGCGGTAGACCAGCACCTTGACTAACTCGTACACAATGTCAAGATTGTTGGGGATCAACTGCGCCGCAAGGCGATAGTTCTCGACTGCCGCATTGAGGTCACCGCTCCAGAAAGCTTCATCGGCCTGTTTGGCGTAACTAAACCCGGTAGGGGTTGGGGTGGGGTGTTCACTGACAGCCGCAATCACGACAGGCTGAATCTCATTAAAGCGCCAGATCACCAGACCCATCCCACCCATTGCCAGCAGCCATGCAAGCAAAAACAAAGGTGAGAGTCCCCGACGGCGTTTGCGTCCAAAAAGGTAACCCTGAGAAAGGCTGGATCGATGTCTGCGAATATAGCCGTAGTCGCGCATTGGCTCCTGATCGAGGATTAATCCTCTGATACTTTACTGTGCAGCCTGTAGCATAACGGCTGTGATGAGGGCTGTCAACGGAACAGACTGAGAATTCAGAGAGAGTTCACAAGGGAACGGTGAGAAGTGCCCCCTCCACTTGTACCACAGGTACCCGTAAGGGGGCAGCAGCAGAAAAGCAGGGGGTTAGGGCATCATCAGCACCGGACGGATCTGCTCCAGCGCCCAGTCGATCTCTTCACGGGTGATCACCAATGGAGGCGCAAAACGGATGGTGTTAACGTGCGTTTCCTTTGCCAGCACGCCTCGATCCCGAAGCGCCTCACAGAAGCGGCGCGCACCGCCTGCCTCCGCGTTCAATTCCACGCCGATCAGCAAACCACGTCCGCGCACCTCTTTAGTGTGCGCTGAGGGGATGCCCTCCAACTGGGCACGCAAATAAGCGCCCATCTCAAAGGCGTTCTCGGCTAGATTCTCTTCAGCGAGTACCCGCAAAGCTGCCCGCGCAACGGTTGCTGCCAGCGGATTACCCCCGAAAGTACTGCCATGATCGCCGGGCTGGAATACCCCCATCACTTCATTGTCGGCGAGTGCCGCGGAGACCGGATAAAACCCACCTGAAAGCGCCTTGCCGAGGATCAGAATGTCGGCGTGGACGTTCTCATAATCCTGTACAAACCACTTACCGGTACGACACAGTCCGGTTTGTATCTCATCATTGATCAGCAGCACACGCTCACGCTTGCAGATTTCCGCGACCTGCTTCAACCAACCGTGAGGTGGCACAATCACCCCATTTTCGCCCTGAATTGGCTCGATCAAAAACCCGACGGTATTGGGGGTGATGGCTGCTTCAAGGGCATCGGCATCGCCGTAAGGGATAACTTTAAAACCGGGGGTAAAGGGTCCAAACCCGTCTTTGTACTGTGCTTCGGTGCTAAAGCTGATGATGGTGGTGGTACGACCGTGAAAGTTACCCGCACACACAATAATCTCAGCCATGCCTTCGGGCACACCTTTGATCTTGTAGCCCCACTTCCGGGCCATCTTGATCGCGGTTTCGACAGCTTCAGCACCACTGTTCATGGGCAGCACCCGCTGATAGCGGCTGATCTCGCACAGTTCCTTGTAAAATGGTCCAAGTTGATCATTACGAAAAGCACGGGCGGTCAGGGTCACTTTGTGGGACTGAGCGATCAGAGCTTCGCGGATCTTCGGGTGGGCGTGCCCCTGATTGACCGCAGAATAAGCGCTTAGGCAGTCCAGATAGCGTTTGCCTTCGACGTCCGTCACCCATACCCCAGAAGCGTCATGGATAACCACATCCAACGGATGGTAGTTGTGCGCACCGTATTGCTCTTCTAGGGCGATAAAGTGTTCGGCGCGGGTCAAAATTTCCTCTTTTTGCATGGACACACCTCGTAGAATTTCTGGTTAAATCATAGATTATATATAATATACAATATTCAATTCGACTTGAAAAGCACTCCGGGGTAAGGTCATGGAAACTGGCTCAAACTCTGGGCGGGGGCGCGCACTTCGCCTGTTCAAAAATAAGGTGCTGCGGTATTTCAGGAGATTCATGGATGTCTAAACGGTTGTGGGCGCTGCTAATCTGCGCCTGTTTGTTTTTAGCTGGCTGTGAAGGGCTGCTCGATACAGGCAGCAGCGGTGATACGTCAGGGGGAGGGGTGGGTAGTGGCGGCTCAGGTTCCACCACTGGTTGGGTGATCAACTACCCATCCATGCCGAACAATCTGCAACGTGGATCGGTGGTGCGAGTGGTTGATGGTGATACCGCCATCATCCGTCTTGACGGCAGCGATAAGCGGGTGCGCTTCATCGGCATGAACACCCCCGAATCAGTGGCTCCAGATCGCCCTCAGGAGTGTTTTGGCAAGGAAGCCTCAAAGCGTGCTGAGGAACTGCTTTCGGGCAAGACAGTGCTGCTCGAAGTGGATCAATCTCAGGATCAGGTGGATCAATATGGGCGTTTACTGCGGTTTGTTTGGTTTGAGGATGGCCGCCTCTTTAACATGCAGATGATCGCTGAAGGATACGCTTATGAGTACACCTATCAATCCTTTAATCCCCACAAATATCAGGCCCAACTTCGCACGGCGCAGCGGGATGCGGAACGCGAAAATCGCGGGTTGTGGTCACCCAATACCTGCAACGGTCAACGCTGATCGGGGTTCGTGATTCGCAGAAATCATTGGTAAGGTGAAGTTGACTCTGAAGGGGCAGCAGCACTGCCCCAGCACCTCACTGTTTTGCCTGCATATTGGCGGAACAGATGAGCCTATGTGCTTGTTGACTATTTGGCTATGCCCTTCGAGTCAAGATAATCAGGCGAGTCACATGGAGGTCGTCTCTTGTTAAGGTATAAGCGTTTGTCCCCGGAAGGGTTAACCCATGCCCTCTCCAGCCAGATGAAGGGGGAGGTGAGCGCAGTTAGCTACCGTGATTCCCGCGAGGATTATGAGATTCTGGAGGCTGAATGCTCCCTTGAGGGCAAAAAGCAGTCCCTCATCATCCATATTTATGACACCCAACGCAGTCTGGAATCCGGGCGGATAGAGTCCTCTGCTCTAGATGCACTCGCTAATCAGGGGTTTCCATCCCCGGTGAAGCTGCTTTTTGTGGAAGATGCGTCTCTTGCAGGTGCGCCCTTTTTGGTGATGACACGCCCCAATGGGGAACGTCTTGGGGATGTGCTGTCCCGCACCCCGCAGGCGATCTCCGATTGGTTAGATGATCTGGGGAACGTCCTCAGCCGCCTTCATCACCTGCCCCGCTTTGACTGGGCCGCTGCCCCCCGTCTGCTCGATTTTGCGGAACGCCGGGTCAAATACTGGCGGCAAATCGCAGGGGCTTACCCTCAATCCCCGTTCAGCGCTCAGGCCAGCGAAGGGTTCGAGTGGCTGCACGATAATTATCACCTGCTGCGTGCCAGCAGTACCCTCAGCACGGTTCATCACCACTTTTCGCCCGAAAACCTCTTCGTGGATGAAATTTCGATCACGGCGATCATGGGCTGGTGCCGCTTGAACATCTCCGACCCGGCACTGGATGTGGCACAGATGCGCATGTTTATCAGCACCCGTTGGGGAAGTAAACACGGGGAGAGTTTTCTTGCTGCTTACAAACGACGCGCCGCTGTGCCTGCGGCCTCGCTGCTTTATTGGGAGGTCTATGCGGCCGCTAAGCAGTTGGTGCAGTTCGCTCAGGAACCGCAATCGGGGGGAGGAGCAGAATTTTCGCAAGCAGTGTATGATTTCATGAAAGTGCGGTTGATTGAAGAAGCGTAACCCGGACGATCATGAAACTCGCCATTCCTTATGGTAAGACCCAGTTTGAGCTGATCCTTCCAGATGATGCCGATGTGACTCTGATGGAGCCGCACGAGACGCCCCCGCTGCCCGATCCCCAAAAATCCGTGCAGGAGGCGCTCGATTCGATGGATTGGTCGCGGTTTGTGGGCACCCGCTCCGCGGCCATTGCGATTAATGATAAAACTCGCCCTGTACCTCATGAAACCCTGCTCCCACCTCTGCTAGAGCGCCTAGAGTCGATTGGTATCCCGCGTGAGCGCATTACCTTAATCATTGCCACTGGTTCCCATGCGCCGATGCGCCCAGATGAGTTTACGCTCATCCTTCCCCCTGCGATCTTGGCACATTACCGGGTGATCAGCCACAATGCGGATGATGTTGATCACATTGTGCGGCTCGGTCTGACTCGCTTTCGCAGTGTGATCAGTGTCAATGAGGCTTTCTTCACAGCTAACCTCAAGATCGTGGTGGGGAATATCGAGCCACACCAGTTCGCGGGCTTCAGCGGCGGGGTCAAATCGGCCGTAATCGGGTTGGCTGGCTGGGATACGATCAATCACAACCACCAAATGATGACTCATCCCGATGCGGTTTTGGGGCGTTATGATGAAAACCCGATTCGTCAGGATATTGAGGATATGGGGAA
Organism: Anaerolinea sp.; assembly: GCA_014879835.1. GTDB lineage: Bacteria > Chloroflexota > Anaerolineae > Aggregatilineales > UBA2796 > UBA2796. Next base: position 12,681 of record JACSRJ010000198.1, on the reverse strand, counting down.
GGTAGTCGGGGTGCAGGTCGCCCTCAATGTGGTCATGAACCGCCAGCGACAGATCGTGCGGGTGCTGTGCGGTGATCCCCGCAGTGTGATGCGTGCGGCCATTCCTCTGGTGCGTCAGGTATACGAATTGCCCGTGGATCGACCCTTTGATATTGTGATCGCTTCGCCGGGTGGACATCCTAAAGACCTCAACATCTATCAGGCTCAAAAGGCCCTTGGCCACGCAGCACAGGTGAGTCGAGAAGGCGGTGGGATCATTCTGGTAGCGGCCTGTCCCGAAGGATCGGGCAGCAAAAAGTACGAGGACTGGTTATCGACACTCCCCCCAGAACACCGCAGTCACGCTGGGGTGATCGCCCTGTTTAAAGCACAGGGATACCGGGTCGGACCGCACAAGGCCTTTCAGATTGCCCGTGATTCCATCCATCGACGGGTGATCTGGGTGAGCGATCTGCCCAATCCCGAATTCTTTCTGATGGAGAGTGCACCTACGCTTGGGTCTGCGCTCACGCGGCTTTACCCTGACTGTGGCAAACGAATCGGGGTGATCCCTTATGCCAATGCCACTATCCCCCGACTAAACGTGGAGTGAGCGTCAAGGGTCTGCTTTTTTATTTGTGAGTTTCCACTACAATACCTCCATTCTGATCATGTAATCGTGTGGAGGTACGACTTCATGTCCAAAGCGTCATCAGCGCCTACTCCGTCGGGATTCAAACTCTCCAGCCTGTTTCAGGTCAATACACTCCTGATCTTTTTGCCCATCGCGCTGCTGCTGCGCGCCGGGCAAGCTGGTGATGTGGTTATTTTTGGGGCCGCCGCCCTCGCCATCATCCCATTAGCAGGACTGATTGGAACCGCCACCGAAGCGGTTGCGGCAAAACTCGGCCCCGGACTGGGCGGATTGATCAATGCCACACTGGGCAATGCCGCTGAGTTGATCATCACCATTTTTGCTTTGCGGGCTGGTTTGGTAGAACTGGTCAAAGCCTCGATCATCGGCTCTGTGATCGGGAATCTGCTCTTTGTGTTGGGATTGAGTATGGTCATGGGCGGGCTAAAGAACCGCACCCAGTCCTTTGACCGGCGCACCGCCAGCATGAATGCTACTTTTGTGATCCTCGCCTTTATGCTGCTGGCGATCCCTTCTGCCTTCCATGATGCGATCATCACCGCCCCTGATGGTTCCAACCGGGAACTTTTTTTTAGTGAAGGGCTGGCCTTGATCATCATCACCTTGTATGGGTTGTACCTCGTTTATACCCTGCGCAATCCTGTAAGCCACGAAACCGAACCACACCATCATGGTGCCATGAGTACCCGTACTGCGCTCATTGTGTTAACCTTGGCTACGCTGGGCATCGTCCTGATGAGTGAGACCCTTGTGGGCACAGTGGAGGCCGTTGGGCACACCTTAGGGCTGTCGGAGTTCTTCATCGGGATCATCATTGTGCCCCTGATCGGTAATGTGGCCGAGCACATGGTGGCAGTACAGGTCGCCTATAAAAACCGAATGGACTTAAGTCTGAGCATCTCACTGGGATCAAGCCTGCAAATCGGACTGTTCGTAGCCCCTATTCTGGTTTTTATCAGCCTGCTGTTTGAGAAGAAGCTGCTCTTGGTTTTTAATGCTTATGAGCTTCTGGCGCTGGCGGTGGCCTCGGTTGTGGCCGCGTTGGTATCGTTGGATGGGGAGTCTAACTGGCTAGAAGGGGTAGTACTGCTGGCCGTGTATGTGATTTTTGGGCTGGCATTTTTCCTGATTCCTTCGGCGGCTCCCGCTGTGATCCACTGATGCAGCATGATCAAGGGTGATGAGGATTATCCTACTGTTTCCCTCAGAAGAGGGTAAGGAGGAAGGGGCAAGTGTATCAATGCAGCCATATGGTATCGATGCGCTTGCCCGAACCCCTTTATCTTAGGGGGGACAAAAACGCCAAGTAGAGAGATAATAGAGCGGTGTGAAAAACGGGAGGTTCTGCGTGAGAATTCAGAGTCATGTCCCCTTTGACACCGCCATAAAATGGTGGCTTGATCTCTCACCAATGGTATCGTTTGAGACCCTGACCAAACAAAGCCGTCGTTATGAGTACAAGTATCTGATGTGGGAATCGGTACGCCGAACCCGCAACCCCTTTTTTGTAAATGGTACTGGCTTTGAAGGTTATTTTGTAGGCGATTGTGATTCCCCCCATGCGGCCCTTGAAGCCCTTTTACATTTAGGGGAGCAGATGCTCATAGGGATCATGCGCTTTCATCGTTATGATTACCAGTTTCGCAGTCGTTTGATCAAAACACTGGTGGACGAACGTCCAGACCCCGACGCGATCCACGAATGGTCAGCCGAACTGGGCGCATGTTTGGCGCGTTTGCGTGCACAGGCGCTTTATGATCCACGGATTGAGTCCTTTCACAACGCTACCGAAATCGCGGTGATGGCCCTACCCTCGATCACCTATCTCGAAAAAGATCACCAGATCAGACAGAATTATCGGGTGAACTCCGAATACACCCCACCGAGACCGCGCCTACGGGTTACCCCCGGAATGCTCAAACCGTGGCAGCAAGAAGTGTGGTTGGTCATGCGCAAAGTAGGGATGTTTGGGCACCCTTTGGTACGTCAATATCTGTGTGATGCACTCCATTAAGGATGGGGAAGGACAGTTGCGCCCACAGCGTCCTCAGGGTAGAGGAGGAAACGCGTTTTTTGAGGAGTAATCCCGTGCTGACTGCAAACCGACTTTCCTGCTGTCATGCGAATTCCCAGCATCACCTCTGGATAGGAACGACCGTCTCATCCTTGATAGCATGAAACCAGTTCTTGACTGCGTATCGCGTTACACTTGTGTGGAGAAATGAAATCAAATTCACACAATCTGGGGATAAACCCCACCCTTGCCGCTGACGCGGCATCTCCCTCAGCCGTGCACCGGGAGGGAGATTAAAAGGGTTGGGGTTCTTCTCAAAAAAAGCCACGCCAAATCTAAACCGTTCCTCCATAATAGCGACATCGTGATGCTGAGCAAGGCGCGGGATCATGGTTGGATGTGTTCTCCAGTGGTGCCGGGCGTTGGTGCATCGGGGACTAAAGTGGCTTGAGCAGGGCCAGTTCGCGTTGGGTGAAGCCCATTTCCATATACAGGGCCTGCGCCCCTTCGTTATCGGTGTCAGTGAGGATGACCATCTCGTCCGCGCCTCCTTCTCGGGCCAGCGCTTCCGCGGCAGCAACAAGGGCGCGGGCCACTCCCTGACGGCGGAATGCTTCCTCCACGAATAGTTCGGTCAGTTCGGCATGGGGCGCAGCGTAAAAGATGGTAGGCACCACCCGCACCGCCGCAAACCCAACCACCCGCCCCTCGATCTCTGCGATCAGGGGAGTCTCCACCCGGCGGGGATCGGCCAACCGCAGCTTGATCTGCTCACCCGAGTCTTCCACCCCATTAAAGAGCCGATTAAGGCGGGCCAGTTCAACCGCATCGCTGATTTGGGCAAGGCGCGTCTTGACCATCACGTCCATCCTTTAAGGCTCATCCTTCTGTTTCTGTTGGCGACGTTTTTCAGCCAACCGCGAGGCCAGAACCCCCGGCTGGGCCTGAGGTATTTCGGCGGTCTTGCGGGCGCTTGTTGATGTGGGCGATGAGGGTTCTCCGGGCGGAGTAGGTTGCTTCACTGGTGAGGTGGGGGTACCCTCTGGGGGAGCGTCAGCCGCAGTGGGCATGGTTCCAGTGGCCCTGATCTTGGCATCCTTGAGCGCTGCGATACGCGCCGAAGGAGCAAGCGCTGCCGTTTGATCGTGCAGCCCTAGTTTCTCGCGCAGCCATACCCGCAGTTTAGCCAGATCACTCTGGGTGATGATCAGACGGCGCACCCCAATATCAAAGGGGAGGAGGAGTGCCGCAAGGGTTAGCAGCAGCGGGAAAAGCCATGCGGCGGCCCGTTCCTCACGAATATCGTGACGGAAAATCGCGCTGGGATTGTCAATGCTCAACCGTCGTCCGTTGGCCAGTTCAGCGATCTGATCGAGCAGGCGGGTGTTGGTCTGACGCACCAAATATTCGGGGGAGTAGCTCAAAACCCATCCGGTCGTTTGCCCTACCGTTACTCCCTCCGCGCTGCTGCCTGCGACTCGGATGAAGTAAGCCCCTTCTGTGCCCGGATCAAACTCCGCCTCATACCGTCCGGGCGCAACCTGACGCAGCTTCACCTGCTGCCCGCTCAGACGGGGATCAACGACCACCGCATCCAGATCAAGGCTGTTGATCAGGCTGCCCTGCTCATCCCGCGCTTCTACCACCAAGTACGAGCGCCCTTCCCGATCTTCAACCCTTGCCTCAAGACTGTTATCGATCCCCGTCACAATGGTGGAACGGATCACTTGGCTCCAGAAGCGTTGAAAACCATCCCAGCCCGTCCAGTTTTGGGCCCAGCGGGTGGTGGCGTCAGACGTCCATGCCGCAACCCGTCCCAAACCATACTGCCACGTCGCCAGCAGGGGATCGTTAAACCCGCCTAGGGGCGAAGTAAGCACAATGGTGGCGGTGGGTTTGGCTGTGGTGGCCACATATCCCTGCAAGGTGGGTACAGTCTCAATCCCCCGCATGATCGGACTGTTGGCAGTCAGCAGTGGGGTGATCTCCTCTTCCATAATATAAGAGCGGGTGGCAAGGACGGTCTCAGCCGCAAATACCTGCGGCACCGTGGCCAGATCGGTCAGGGCGTAATACTGGCCGCCGCCCACCTGTGCGATGCGGCGCATAAAACCGGGAACCCCCGTGCCAATCCCAATCGCGGTCACGGTGATCCCAAATTGATCATGCATCCGCTGCACGGTCTCCACCACCCCTGTTTCATCCGCCCCCCCATCGGTGAGCAGAATCACATGTTTGAGGGTGGAAGGATCGGCAGGCACCGTTCGGGCGATCTCCGCTACCGCCGCAAAAATATCTGTGCCTCCCCCGGGGCGCAGCGCTCCAATTTGGGCCACAATAGCGTCCCGATTGGCCACAAACTGAATCGGTACCAACCACTGGGGATTACTGTCGAAGGAAAGCACGCCAGCCCGATCTCGTTCAAAGAGGAAGTTGATCGAACGCCGGGCTGCTTCTTTAGCCAGTTCAAGGTTGGTGATCCCGCTGGAACCGATCATTTCCATGCTGCCTGAACGGTCGATCACATAAACCATCGTCAAACGCGGGATGCGCTTTTGATCTTTGATCTGCATCTCCACGGGCAGCACTTCCTCAAGGGAGGTCTGATAATAGCCCCCAACCCCGTAACTGGTTGGTCCCCCAATAACCACCAGTCCACCACCCAGATCGCGTACATAGGTTTGCAGAGTCTTCATGCGCGCTTCGTTCAGATCAGTCGCAGGGACATTCACCAGCACCACTGTTTTATACGCGGCCAAAGGGGCAAGCCCAATGGGCAAATCGTTGGGCGCGGCTATATCCACCGTCAACCCGGCTTGACGCAAAACGGTCAGCAGCGCAGTTGATTCTTCAGCGTTACTGCTGATCATCAAGACTTTGGGTGGGCCGGTGACCTCGGTAAAGCTGGAGAGTTCGTTGTTTTGATAATAGGTATCGCTCTGGGTGGGGTTGAGTGGGTCTACCCGGACTTGAAAGTTCACGAATCCCTGATCGGTCACCCGTAGTTTGGGCAAAACCAAATTGTTGGAACCGGTACTAAGGCTCTCGGTGGTGGTTTTGATGACTGCCCCGCCAGAAAGCACTGTGACATTCACTGTGGTGTTGATCCGACTTTCGATGGTCACACCCAGATCAAATTCCTCACCGGCATTCACGGTGGTGGGAACCCGAATCTCGGTCACCAGCACCTCCGGCCCTTCCTCACGCCGGAGGGGGAACACATCAATCTGAACGTTGGTCGCGGCTGCCAATCGGGCCGCGTCAACGGCACTGCCTAAGGTCTCCAATCCATCGCTTAGAATCACCAGACGGCGGGCCGCATCTGGCGGGAACATAGCCAACCCCAAACGAATCGCACCACCAATATCAGTGGCCAACTGAATGGGAGAAGAGGTGATTCCTAAAAAATCCCCGGCAGCGGAGATCGGGCGTTCCACAAGGGCGTTTTTGCCAAAGACCACGATCCCGGCCCGATCATTGGCGGTCATGGTCTTCAGCGACTCCCGGATGAAGTTCTCAGCCTCGATTCGGGCCGCAGAGTCAAGACTATCCGAGGCATCTACAAGGAAGATCACCGCCAGTTTGTCAGAGGCTTGGATGGTTTGCAGCCCTGCCAGCGAAAAGATCAGCAGCACCACAATCACCAACCGGATCACCAGTGATACTGTGTCACGGCGGCGGCGGTAAGCGAGGCGCGGCAGCCCTACCCACACCAGAAAGGGCACGATGACCACTAAAAGCAGTAACGCAGCCGGAGTCGCAAAACGCATCAGTTATCCCTTAAAATCTCACTCCATCTACAGTGTACAACGGGACTCGCCCAAATGGATGAGGGAGTCCCTTAAAAAACGCTGCCCTATCGCCCCCGCGCAAAAGATTTGCTGGCGCCGGAACGGAGTCGGGGCGCTTGTTGGCGGCGATGGTGAATCGTCCACTCAAGGATCAAAATTGCCAGCGCTGCCGCGGCGATCCAGCCCCAATACTCCTGCTGTCCAATCTCTCCACCCCCGGCAGCGGCAATATCACCTGTTCCGGTGGCAGGGGTTTGCGGTTTAATGAAGGACTCGGTCGGATCAAACAGATTCACCGCAAACGCCTCCGATTGAATGACTGTCCCTCGAAGGAGGGATTCTACGGTGTAGATGCCGCTCAGATCGGTATCCGCGTAAATGAGCGGCGGGTTGTCAACCGAAAGTGTCTGTGAAGTCCCATCTGGACGGATGATGCGCATCTGATCGGCATTGGCTAAGGGCTGGATGAACAAAGTCTGATCCGGGTGCAGCCCATCCTCAACCCGAATGGTGCGCGGGGATTCGTACCATGCGGTCAGGTTCGCCAGCAGGATTGGATACGCGATCTTCAGAGGCAGATCGGATTCATAGAGATCAAAGGTGATGATCGCCACCCGCCGCCCTTCATACTCACCGGCCAGCACCAGCGGCCCGCCTTCGGCCTCCACCAGCGTATCAGCCCATGCCACCCCGCTGATCTGATGGAACTCGCGCACATTAACATCGTTAAATTTGAGATACAAGGTGCGGGGATCATCCGGACGCACCCCCTTAAGGGTGGTCTCCGTGGTGAGCTGCCCTACAGTGAAGATGGGGTAAATGCCCTCTGGGGGGTTCACAAAAAGTAGGTTCGCGTCGGGCAGTACCGCTGGCATCCAGTTGTCAAAAACATATAATTCATAGGCTTCGGCAGGCAGTCCTTGAGTAGGTTCACCCTGAAAGACCTGCCAATCGGGGAAACTAGCGAAACCCTGTTCCAAAAAGGGATTACCCTGTGTCAGGATCACCGCTCTGCCTGCGCGTCTGGAACTGAATACCGCCCATGCTTTGTCATCACTGGGCAGATAATCCTGAACAGCCGCGCCCGTAGGACGAGTCAAAACCGCCTCCACCTGACTAAAATCGGAGGGCAGATCAGTCACGATCACATCCTGCGTGCTGTTGGGAGCGAGGGTGTAGGGTTCGGCTTTAAAGAGCGTCCCATCAAGATTCAGACTGAAGATCACCTCCGTCGGTTGATCGCCGTAATTGGCAATCTGAGCATAAAGCTGCGCCCCTTTGAAGGGATCAGTACTGGTGGCAAGAGCAATGATCGCCGTGTTTTGGCCAGAGGTACCGATAGGAATAAAACGTACATCCCCATAGGTAGTTAGGTCTAACCGCGTGGGCAGTCCGCCATCGCCAAGGATGATGATCGTGAACTTCTCTGCGCCTTGTGCACCCGCAGCCGCAAGCGTGAGGGCTGCATCCCAATCGGCAGGGGTGGTCGAAGGCTGCATCCGATTCACAGCATCACGCAACCGGGTTTGATCGTTGGTGTAGTTTTCGAGCATTTCCGGCCCGGATGCAACCCGCACCACAGCGACGGAATCCTCCGGGCGAATGCCGCCCACGATCTCCAATGCACGCGCTTTGGCAGCTTCAAAGCGGGAAGGGTTCACATCGATGGCGTTCATGCTTGCGGAAGCGTCGATCAAGAGTGCGATCCGACCACTGGTGAGGATGGGCACTTCGCTATAGGGGCGCATCAGAGCCAACGCCAGCGCCGCTAAGATCAGAAGCTGCAAAAGCAGGAGCAAATTACGGCGGAGCCGCTGCCACGGTGCGTTTGCCTCCTGATCACGCAGCAGCATCTGCCACAGCATGGTGCTAGAAACCTGAATCTCACGTCGGCGCAAACGCAGCATATAAAGCAGGACGATGGGCACTGCCAGCAGTCCGATGAGTGCCGCCAGAGGCGCTAAAAATGACATACCCTGATCCTCATCTGATCACCTTCCGTTTTTATGGTATCGCCCCCAGTTCAAGCCGTCCACCCTCACTGAAGTCCGTGCGTCGATAGAGGATCAACCGCAGCATGGCAGGCGTTTCCTGTTTGGGGATGAGGCTGAAGGTTGCACCTTGGGTTCCCTTAGTCCACTGGCTGGTGGGAATCTGCTGATCGCTCAAAATGTCACTGTCGTTTAACTGAACTTCGGCGCCTGCCTCCCCATAAGCGCGGAGTGAGATGCGCCAATCGGCTGTGGGCATGGTGGAGGCCTGCCACACCAAGATCAAGCAGTTTCCGATCCAAGCTTGTGCCTGATGACGCACTTCGGGCAGGGTTGACTCCGCGCTGGAGCCGGACTCCTCAAACAAAAGCGCTTCAAGGCGGATCGACCCAAGCCGCACCGGATCAATCTGGTAGGACTCGGTACGGACGCCACTCACGGTGAGTTCACCCACTTTTGCCCCCACAGTCCCAAGTAAACAGGGATATGCCCCGCGCACATCTGCGGGCAGTTGAAACCACGTGAGCAATTCGGCCTGAGTTTTGCCCTTCAACCCTTGAAGTAGGGTTGTGATGATCACCTCTGGTGGGCTGTAAACGGGAACCTCCACCAAAGATGCCTTGAAGTTGAGCTTCTGGCGGTAATAATCAAGGCTTGGCTCCCACCCGTAAGGGATGATCAGGGCGCTTTCTGGGGGCAAAGAGGCATAACGTCGGGCGATACTCCGGAAGTCATCGTGTTGATAAATGGGACTGCTATAGAGCAGAGTCACCATCCGAAGAGTGATTGCCAGCGCGATCACGACTGTCGCAAGGGTTAAGACGGGAAACTGTGAGTACCCCGACCTCTCGCGTTTGATGATCGGATGCAAACTTCGTTTGTTTACGATAAGTGTATTTATCGGAACTGAAGTTCCTACCCCGACCAGAATCAAGAGTGCAGGCACACCTAAAATAAAATAGCGTGGGTGAAAGTCAATGTGCGCCGCACGGATGATCGCCAACTGAAACAAGGGCAGCAGCACTGCCTGTGAGATCACCAGCCACAGCCGCGGTGATTGGCGCTGGCGCAGCACATTGATCGTCACCGTTAGGGTGATCAGTCCGAAGATGGTCGCAAGCAGGCTCAGGATTGGGTCCGCCTGTACCATCGCTTTAATGCCCGTGAAGAACGATTCCCAGATTGCCCCAATAAGACTTAGGTTGAGCGCGGGTGGGGTATTGAGGGCTGTCCCCGTCTGGCTCTGGGTAAGCAGCCATGGCAGATACCCAATCAGCAGCACGGTCTGCCCAATGCCCCACCACAGGGCGCGCCGCCATGCCCGCCGAAGCAGCAGCGCCGCGCCTACACTGACATTGAGCCATGCCACCAAGGGCACGCTCAGGTTATGGGTGTAAAGGGCAATCAACTCTACAGCCAGCAGCCACGCCCAACTGCGGAGGGCAATTCGCACCGCACGGGGTTGGGTAAAAGGTTCGCTCAGGTTGAGCAAAAATAAGGCCCATAAGGGCATAACGATATACGCCCGAATCTCTTGTGAGAAAACCCACAAGATGGGATTAAAGGCCAAGAGAAAAGCCGCAATCAGCCCCGCCTGTGTACCAAACCAGCGCCGGGTGATCGCGCCGCCCAGTGCCACCCCAATCACCCCGATCAGGAGCGACCAAAAGCGCATCGTCCAGACTTCATCACCTACCAGCTTTAGCCATACATGAAGGGAACTGTAAAACAGCGGAGGGGCATTGGGATCACTACCTCGGATGCCCATCGGTGCGGTAGGTTGATAGGCACTGAAGACCGACCATGCCTCATCATGCCACAGGCTTTGGGTGCCCAGATTCCACAGGCGAAAACTGAAGGCCGCCAGAAGGATCAGAATGACACCCCCGATCCACAGTCTAGTACTGCCTCCCGCCCAAAGGTGAGACGAAGGCGGCCGAAGGGAGATCACCGCACAACCCCCAAACGCCGCAGTTCATAGAGGATCAGGGTATCCCATGTAGTGCTGGTCTCTACTGTGGCGTAGTGAATTCCCCGCCGCAGGCAGAATGCGGCATTATCATCGCGCCATTGGAGCAGCCGTCTGATGTACATCTCGCGCATGGCAGCGTCAACGGTCACATCCTGAGATGCACCCGTCTCAACGTCGATCAATTGGAGATCACCCAGCAGTGAGGGCTTCACTTCCTCTGGCGAAAGGATGTGAATCAGGGCGATTTCATGCCCCACATTCTGAAGTGCGGCGAGTCCATCCTGAAAGCCATTCGGATTGAGCAGATCGGAGATCAAAATCAGCAGTCCCGGGCGGGTGTTCCGAACTGCATACTGATGAAGGGCCGCGTCAAGGTTGAGGGTCGTCCCAACGGGCATTTCTTCCACAAAGCGAATCAGCTCTAAGGCACGCCCCCGCCCTCGGTGAGGCCCCCATGTGAGGTTTTCGGTGGTGCGAATCAACCCCGTTAGGGAAAGATAATCACCCGAACCGAGGGTGATATAACCCAAAGCCGCCCCTACCCGCTGGGCAAAGCGGAACTTGTGTTGATCATGTTCTTCACGGGTCAAATCAGGACCTCTGGGGAAGTCCATACTGGCCGAGGCGTCAATCAACACGTGAACCGAGAGGTCTTCCTCCTCCTCAAAGAGCTTCACAAAGGGGCGATCTAGTCGGGCGTAAACATTCCAGTCCACCCGGCGCAGATCGTCACCTCTGGCATAGTTGCGATAGTCGGCAAATTCCATGCTAGAGCCGCGCTTGGAGGAGCGCCGTTCGCCCTTTAGCACCCCAGCCCGCACCCGACTGGCAATTAAGTTCAGTCGATTGAGCTTATTGAGGATCGACTGGTCAAAGAGTTTCTCGGCCATAAATAAAGCTGCACTCCCCACTTCTAGCGGGATATTGCGGGCATTCGTTCCACCAGTTCTTCCACCACTGAATCTGTGGTGATGCCTTCAGCCTGCCCTTCAAAGTTAAGCAGCAGTCGATGGCGTAGGGACGCTTTGGCCACGGCGCGCACATCATCAAAAGAGACATTAAAACGCCCTGCCAGCAGCGCGTTAAGTTTTGCGCCGAGAATCATCGATTGTGCCCCGCGAGGACTGGAACCGTAACGCACATAACGTTTGACCTTTTCGGTAGCCCCTTCGTGATCGGGATGACTGGACACGATAAGCCGGGCTACAGCCTCCATCACATGGCTGGCGACGGGGATATTTCGAGCTAGTCTGCCCATCTCAAGAATGCGTTCGCCGTCGGCAACCGAACTTAACTCCTCACTGAGCGATCCGGTGGTACGGGTCAGAATTGAGACCAACTCCTCTGAGGAAGGGAAGGAAACGTCGATCCGGAACATAAACCGATCCAACTGCGCTTCTGGTAAGGGATAAGTCCCTTCCATTTCTAAAGGGTTCTGGGTGGCCAGCACAAAAAAGGGCGGCTCCAGTTTGTAGGTGCGGTTGCCCACGGTGATGGTCTTTTCCTGCATTGCTTCGAGCAGCGCCGATTGAGTCTTGGGGGTTGCCCGATTAATCTCGTCAGCCAGCACCAGATTGGCGAACAGAGGCCCTTCCTGAAAACGGAACTGCCTACGGCCTTCTTCGTTTTCCTCCATGACCGTTGTGCCCGTCACGTCCGCGGGCATCATGTCGGGTGTGAACTGGATACGCGAGAATTTGAGTCGGAGCGCGGTTGCCAGTGCGCGGATAAGAGTGGTTTTGCCCAAGCCGGGTACACCTTCTAGCAGAGCATGGTTGCCGGAGATGACGCAGATCAGCACAAACTTAATGACCTCATCCTGACCCACAATGATCTTGCCCACTTCACGCATGATCGCGGAGGCTGATTCATGGAATTGTTCCAGAGTAATCGCAGGTTGATCGGACATAAATGATTGGTTCGCCTTTCTTAAAACCGGAAAATCTCCCCGACAATATTTCCGAATTGATCAATGGGGACTGCCTCAAGTGGTTTGCCCTGACCGGGCGCGAGAAGGATGATCCCGCCTTCAGCTACTGTCACTGGAAAGCTCTGTCCATCCGCAAAAACGACCGAGATCACCGCGACTTCAGGGCGCAGCACCCGTCCTGCCACCACTGTGAAGGTCTGGCCGTTGCTGTCGTCCTCAACTCCGTAAACCGCAACCATAGAGGCGTCTCCCCGCGTAGCGCATCGGCTAACGGGCGCTTTGATCATATACCGGATGCAGGGAATGCCAGTGATCTCATCTTCATAAAACAGCACCGCCAGCGTATCCG
>JACSRJ010000081.1 GCA_014879835.1 Anaerolinea sp. | reverse complement strand
CGCCATCCGGGAAGCTTTTGGCATCCCCCGCGAGGAAAGCCTGAAGCTCCGCGATTATCGCACCCTTGCGCAGGTGGTCGGTTACGTCAAGAGCCACCGCCCTGATCTGGTGAAGGCTGCGCCCGCTCCGGCGGTCATGGACACACCTGTTACAGCACCCGTCGTGACTCCGACCGCCGCCTCAGGGGGTGAAGACCCGATCAGCACCCGCGTGCTGGAAATTGTGGCAGCCCAGACAGGTTACCCGGTGGACATGCTCCAGCCTGATCTGGATCTGGAAGCCGATCTGGGCGTGGATACGGTCAAACAGGCTGAAACCTTCAGCGCCATCCGGGAAGCTTTTGACATCCCCCGCGAGGAAAGCCTGAAGCTCCGCGATTACCCCACCCTAAGCCACGTGATCGGCTTTGTGAAGGCCCACCGCCCCGATCTGGCTGGCGGTACGGTCAGGATCGCTGAGGCGGCCCCCACAGTGGTTCGTCCTTCAGCGTCCGCGCCTACCCTTCAGGCAGCGTCACTAGAAGCGGCAGACCTGATGCCCCGGCGGGTGGCAGTGCCCACCTTGCGCCCGGCGTCTCGTTTCTGCAAGCCCACCGGGGTGAGCCTCAACAAAAAGGATCGGGTGTTGATCATGCCCGATGCCAGTGGTGTGGCGGAGGCGCTGGCCAATGCCCTTGCCGAACGGGGAGTGATCGCCCTTACCGCCGATCCTAATGTGGATGCCGAAACTTTCAGTGCCCAACTTACAGAGGCGCTTTCCGAAGGGGCAATCAAGGGCGTCTATTGGCTGCCCGCCCTTGAGGTCGAACCGGAGATCGAATCGCTTGACCTGAATCAATGGCATGAGCTGCTGCGGGTGCGGGTGAAGAATCTGTATACGGCCATGCGCACCCTGTACCAGACCATCACCACTCCGGAAAACTTCCTTGTGGTGGGGACGCGCCTCGGCGGGATGCACGGTTATGGGGTGGAAGGTGCCTCGGCCCCGCTTGGGGGCGCGGTGACGGGTTTCGCCAAAGCCTACAAACGTGAGCGTCTTGAAACGCTGGTCAAAGCGGTGGACTTCGCCCCCGATGCCTCAGCGGAAACGGTGGCTGCGGGACTGCTTGAGGAGACCCTCAGCGATCCCGGTGTCGTTGAGATCGGTTATGGGCAGGGTGGGCGTTATGGAGTCACCTTGATCGAAACCCCTGCCGTAGATGGCTCCGAAGGGCTGCCCTTGAACGAAGAGACGGTCTTTTTGGTGACGGGCGCGGCGGGTGGAATCACCAGCGCCATTGTGACCGATCTGGCAGCGGCCAGCGGGGGAATCTTCTTCTTGACCGATCTGGTCAACCTGCCCGAACCTGATGATGAGAGTATTCACCTATTTCGCCAAGATCGGGAGGCCCTCAAGAAGCGCCTCATCGATCAGGCGCGGGCGAAGGGTGAACGCCCTACCCCGGCCCAGATCGATAAAGCGTTCTTTGCCATCGAACGTGAAGAGTCCGCACTCCGGGCGGTTGAAGCGGTTGAAGCTGCGGGTGGAACGGCCTTCTATCGCAGCGCCAACCTGCTTGACCCGGATGCCCTGAATGGGGTGGTGGACGAAATCCGGGAGCGCTTCGGACGTATTGATGTTTTGATCCATGCGGGCGGGATGGAGATCAGCCGCACCCTGCCCGATAAAGACCCCAAGCAGTTTGATCTGGTCTTTGACATCAAAGCCGACGGCTTCTTCAGCCTGCTCAAAGCGGCGGCGGGAATGCCCATCGGGGCGACAGTGGTCTTTAGTTCGGTGGCCGGGCGTTTTGGCAACAGTGGTCAGACCGACTACAGCGCCGCCAATGATTTGCTGTGTAAGATCAGCAGCAGTCTGCGCCGCTGGCGTCCGCATACCCGAGGGATCGCGCTTGATTGGACGGCATGGGGTGGGATCGGCATGGCCACGCGAGGGTCTATCCCCAAGATCATGGAGATGGCTGGGATCGATATGCTCCCGCCCGAATCCGGTATCCCTACGGTGCGCCGCGAATTGGTCTCCAGCGCTTTCCGGGGCGAGATCGTGGTGGGCGGTAGGTTGGGCATTCTGGTCAAAGAATTTGAGGAGGAATCCGGCGGGGTAGACGGTGCAGCCCTTGAGGCTTGTGCCCGTGAACATCACTTGGGGCTTGTGGGCGCGGTGAAGGGCTGCAAACTCTACGGAGGGCTGGCAGTTGAGACCACCCTTGACCCCAAGACTCAAGCGTTCCTGCATGATCACGCGATGGAAGGCACACCGCTGCTGCCGGGGGTGATGGCGACCGAAGCCTTCGCCCAGATGGCTAAGCTCACTGCGCCCGAATACACCATCACTGGGGTGGAGAAGGTGAAGCTGATGCAGCCCTTTAAGTTCTACCGGGGCGAACCAGCCACCCTCTATCTGCGGGCTGTGACCGTACCCAGTGCGGACGGAAACCTGATCTGCCGCTGCGAACTGCGCAGTTCCCGTCCACCCAGTAAACCCGGTCTGCCTGCTCAGGAGAAACTGCACTTCACGGCTGAGGTACACCTGAGCCGGGGTGAAGTCACGCAGCCCATGATGGAGATCGATCTACCCGATATGAGCGCACTGACCATTGGGGCGGAGAAGGTCTACACCGTTTACTTTCACGGGCCCGCCTATAAGGTCTTGGAGCGGGTGGGGGTGGGTGCTGATTACGCCGTCGGGCTGATGGCCCAAGGGCTGCCCCCCGATGCGCCCGATCCGGTTTGGTTGATGTTCCCACGCCTGATCGAACTGGCATTCCAGACCGCGGGCATCTGGGAGATCAAAACCAACAGCACCCTTGCCCTACCTGCCTCTTTTGAATCCGTCAGCACTTATGGTGGGGTGCCCAATGGCTCCCGGTTGTACGCGCTGGTGGAGGCGGTGGATGGCGGACAATCCTTTAACGCACTGGTCACCGATGAACGAGGTAAGGTGTACGTGAGGCTTGATGGTTATCGTACCAGCGCCCTACCGGATAAGGTAACCCTTTAGAGGGCGCTTCTGTGCCTTTCCCGCTGGCTCTATCAAAGGCACAAGGGAAAGGCTCAGTTTGCACCCCGGGCGGGGCGTGCCTCGGCCTATACGACATTTCTGATCTCAGATGATTCGGCTTATCGATATTTGTTGAAAGATGCGGGGATACCGCCTCATGATTTATTGGCTCACTGAAACGCAAGATTCACATCCGGATTTGAAACGTGGTATTCCGCCTGAAGGAAGCTTGAGTGCGGTGGAGTTGGCGCGTTTTGAATCTCTTCACGTGGAGAAGCGTCGCCGTGACTGGCTTTTGGGCCGCTGGACGGCCAAGCGTTTGCTCCAAAACATTCTTTCAGAACGCGACGGACGTTCCCCGGCCATGGATGCAATTCGGATCGAAACGGCTGATGATGGTGCGCCCTACGCCCCTGATTACCCCGCTATCAGCCTCTCGATCAGCCACTCCGAAGGGCGCGCATTGTGCGCAGCGGCAGTCGGCGTTACCATCGGGGCTGATCTGGAATATATCGCCCCACGCAGTCCAGCGTTTATTCAGGACTACTTCACACCGCTGGAACAGAATCGGGTGGGCAGCGATCCAACGCTGGCAACGGCGGTTTGGAGCGCAAAGGAAGCGGCACTTAAAGCCCTGCGCACAGGGCTTCGGGCGGATACCCGCTCCATAGAGTGCCTGATCACGCAGGGGACTCCGCAGCAGTGGTGCCCCCTGACCATTCGTACCCCGGAGACCCAATTGGCGGGCTTCTGGCGGGTTTACGAACATTTCGTTTTTTGTATGGCGGTTCTAACGAACGAGGAGAACGGTTCGTGGCAAAACCGATGGAATTTTACTTAGAAGAACTCAAGCGGCGCAAAGCGATCTCTCAGGGGACTCCCAAAGAATCCGATGCGCAGCACCAGAAGGGGCGGCTCACCGCTCGTGAACGGATTGATCTACTTTGCGACCCTGACACCTTCGTGGAGATCGATTCGCTGGTCATCCCCCGTTTTGAAAGTTATGTGGGAGGCAAAGGTTCCCGTTTTGGTGATGGGGTGATCACCGGCTTTGGCATGGTGGATGGCCGCCATGTTGCCCTTGCGGCACAGGATGCCTCCGTGATGGGCGGGTCGCTGGGGGAGATGCACGCCAACAAGATCGTAAAGGCGATGCGCATGGCCCTTGAATATGGGGTGCCCTTTATCGCCCTCAACGATTCTGGCGGGGCGCGCATCCAAGAAGGGGTCGATAGTCTGGGCGGATACGCCCGCATCTTTGACGCCAACTGCGAGGCCTCCGGGGTGATCCCGCAGCTCTCCGTGATCATGGGTCCCTGCGCAGGCGGTGCGGTCTACTCCCCTGCCCTGACTGACTTTGTGTTCATGACCGAAAACAGCTACATGTTCATCACCGGCCCTGATGTGGTCAAAGCGGTGATGCAGGAAAATGTGAGTCAAGAAGAACTGGGGGGCGGGCGCATCCACAGCCAAGAAAGCGGAGTCGCCCACTTCCTCACCCGTGATGATCGGGATTGTCTGGCGCAGGTGCGAGGTCTGCTCAGTTATTTGCCCTCCAACAATCAGGATGATCCGCCCTATCTGCGTCCTACCGATGACCCGGAGCGGCGCTGCCCCGAACTGGAGCAGATCGTCTCCACTGACCCCTATAAACCTTATGATGTGCGTCAGGTGATTAGCACGGTGGTTGATGACGGCAAGTTTTTCGAAGTCCATCAACTCTGGGCAGAAAATATGGTGGTGGGTTTTGCCCGGCTGAACGGTTGGGTAATCGGGATTGTGGCCAACCAACCGATGGTGCTGGCGGGCTGTATCGACATCAAAGCGTCCGTGAAGGCCGCTCATTTCATCCGTATCTGTGACGCCTACAACATCCCGATCCTGACTCTTCAGGATGTGCCCGGCTTTTTGCCCGGTAAGGATCAGGAGTACGGCGGCATCATCCGCAACGGTGCCCGCATGATCTACGCCTACAGCGAAGCCACCGTGCCCAAGCTGATGGTGATCCTGCGTAAGAGTTATGGTGGCGCGTACTGTGTCATGAGCAGCAAGGGACTGCGCGGCGATCTGCTCTTTGCATGGCCCAACGCTGAGATCGCGGTGATGGGTGCGGAGGGCGCGGTCAATATCCTTTTCCGAAACGACCTCAAAGCATCCGACGACCCAATGACCCGTCGTAAGGAACTGGTAGAAGATTACGAAAAGCGCTTCAACAATCCCTATGTAGCTGCGGCCCGAGGCCTGATTGATGAGGTCATTGAACCCCGCGACACCCGGCGGCTGCTGATTCGGGCCTTGGAGTTTACCATTTCTAAACGAGAACGACATGTGCCCCGCAAGCACGGCATTTCGCCCGCCTAAAGGGGATAAACCATGACCACACAAATCACTAAACTGCTCATTGCCAACAGGGGAGATATTGCCGTCCGCATCATTCGCACTTGCCGCGAGATGGGGATCAAGACCATCGCCCTGTACGAGTCCTCTGATGTAGGGTCGCTGCATGTACGCCGCGCTGACGAGGTGGTGCAGATCGACTCCCCCCGTGACTTCACCAACCCGGACTTGATTTTGCGCATTGCCCACGAACGCGGCGCGCAGGCCATCCATCCCGGTATCGGTTTTTTGGCCGAAGATGGCACCTTTGCCCGTGCCTGCCTCAATGCGGGCATTATCCTGATTGCCCCGCCTGCACCTGTGATCGAGTCGACCCATGACAAGATTCGGACATTGGAGCGGGTCGCTGCGGCAGGGTTCCCGACCACCCTTCACACCTCGGTGAACTTTACGCCGGAGGAGTTTGAGGCTCTGCGGGTTGAGGCGGAGGCCCTTGGTTACCCGCTGATCATCAAGTCCAACTGGGGCGGACGCGGCCCCGGTCAGCATTTGGTGCGCCGTCCTGACCAATTGGTGGAGCAGGTGCGCCGCGCCCATGCTGAATCGAAGGCTTTTTATGGTGACTCTCGTGTGTATCTAGAACGGGCCATCACCCCGGCGCACCAAATCGGGGTGCAGATTGTGGGTGATAATCGGGGCACCCTCATCCATTTGGGTGAACGGGAAGGCTCACTCCTACAGGGCAACGAAAAAATCCTCGAAGAACAGCCTGCCCCCTGCCTGAACCAGCAGCAGCGCGAGGCCCTTTGGCACACGGCCATTGAGATCGCTCGGTTGGTGGATTTTCAGAATGTGGGCACCTTTGAATTTCTGGTAGATGAGAAAGGTAACTTTTTCTTCACCGAGATCAAAGCCCGCATCCAGACCGAACACCCCTTACCGGAGATCATCACCCGCTTTGATCTGGTTGCAGAACAGATTCGGCTGGCGCTGGGAAAGCCGCTGGGCATGACTCAAGAAGACGTGATCCTTCGGGGCAATGCCATGATGTGCCGCATCACCGCTGAAGACCCCACCAACCGCTCTCAGGCGAGTCCGGGGCAGTTACGGCGGGTGCGTGCTTCGGGCGGGATCGGTACCCGTACCGACACCTATGTTTATGGCGGCTGCGCGGTACCCCTTGCCTACAACCCCATGATCGCCAAGATTGCCACTTACGCGCCGGATCGGGCAACCTGCCTCAAACGCATGGCCCGAGCGCTGGAGGAAACCACCCTGATCGGCACCCCAACCAACTTGCCCCTGATCGAACGGGCGCTGGCGTCAGAGGCCTTCCAGACGGGCAAATACTCCACAGAGACCCGGATCAATTTGACCAACGAAGAACTGGATGAAGCCTACTACCGTGATCTGGCGGTTGCGGTAGCGATCTACCATGCGCGGCGCAGTTCCGAACTACGCCCAGAGCAGCCGCAGCGCACCCAAACAGGTTGGCATCTTTCCAGCCGCAAACTACCGGAGTGAGCAGACCATGAGTCGCTATATTGTGACCATTGATGGACATTCTTTTGAAGTTGATCTGGCGTGGCTCTCCGATGGTGCATCGGAGATCAGCGTCAGACAGGGAGATCAGACCCGGACGGTGGTCATTCCGGGGGTGGAACTGCCACCCGATCAGATGGAGTGGGTGATCATCGACGGCCGCCCTTATGAACTGGTCTTTGATGAAGACCTACGTTGGGTGAAGGGACAAGGCGGGATTCACCGGATCGAGATCAGCGACCGGGATCAAGCGGTGACCCGCCCCAAGAGCGGCAGCGGACGGGTAAAAGCACCGATTCCGGGGTTGATCGTGCGGGTGGTGGTAGAAGTTGACCAGCATGTGGAGCTAGGGCAGCCTATCGCCGTCCTCGAAGCGATGAAGATGGAGAACGAGATACGGGCCCCTTGCGCGGGCACAGTGAGTAAAATCCACGTTCAGCCGGGGAAGGGTGTACTGAAAGGTGAACTGGTCGCAGAGATCACCCCTTAACTCCAACCTATCCCTGAAAGGAATCTTCTACCCCCAGACGATTGCCCAAAAAGCTGGCGCTGGCAACCGGACGCCGTGAACGGCGTCCCTACGAAAGTGGGTCTGGTGTAGGGACGCATCCGCACCCGGATAGACGAAATTCCTGCAATCGCTCTAGGGGGCGCCCTCCACAAAAAATCCCCTCCTCTCCTAGCCGCGCAGCGGCGGTCGGGAGAGGAGGGATTAAGAGAGGTGAGGGAGCAGGGAGTTTCAGCCTTTGATCCGAGCGCGGATGTTTTCCACCACCAGTTCTGGGGCCGTGCCGTAGGCGTACTTCACGATGATCTGTCCCTCCGGGTTGACCAGATACGAGGAGGCGGTATGTTCCACCAGATAATCCTTACGCAGCCCACCCGCATCACGGATGTTAAAGTCACCCCCAAAACTGCGGATCAGAGCGCGTACCTGTGTTTCTTCGCCGCTCATGCCCTGAAACGAAGGGTCAAAAAGCGATAGATATTCCTTCATCCGGGCGGGCACATCTCGCGCCCCATCCACGCTCACGAAAAAGAAGTTGAGTTTTTCGGACTCCTCCCCCAGAAGGATTCTGACCTGCTTAAAGTATCCCAGTGTCACCGGGCACACATCGGGGCAGTGGGTGTAACCAAAAGCAATGAGGGTATATTTGCCTTGGAAGGTACTGAGGTGAGTCTCGATACCATCCTGATCAAGCAGGTTGAATTCCACAATGGGCAGCGGCGGATCAATGTTGGTGACCCCCGGTGAGGAAGTCATCGTCGGCGGTACGGCGGGCGGTGGGGTGCCACACCCAGCCAGCAGTAAAGCAGCGATGAGCAGAATCGCCGCAGATTTTAAAACACGATTCATGATCATTTCATCCAGACCTGAACATTATTCAGCTATTTATCCTCAGCACGCGGCTCTCGATCCAGAAGGATCGTCACCGGGCCATCATTTTCCAATTCTACCAACATTTTTGCCCCAAAAACCCCCGTTTCAACCCGCTTGACCCCGGCGGCTTTGAGGAACTCCACAAACCGATCACACAAAGGGGAGGCGATCTCTGGGGGGGCGGCTTTAATGAAACTGGGGCGTCTGCCCCCAACCGCGTCACCAAAGAGGGTGAACTGTGACACCACCAGCGCCCCACCCTCAACATCCAGCAGGGATCGGTTAAATTTGTCGTTTTCATCGGCGAAGATGCGCAGCACCGCGATCCGCTCCGCCAGCCATTTAGCCTCGGAAAGGGTATCCCCATGGCCCACCCCTAAGAGGATCAACAGCCCATGATCAACCGCACCCACAATCTCACCTTCCACCTGCACGGCGGCTCTGCGCACCCGTTGAATGACCGTCTTCATTTATCCTTCCCTCTAAACCAAGTGAGGGCCGATCCCAGCACCAGATCAGCAATGGATCGGGATTGATGGGAAGCCCGGCACTTCTCAAAACGCACCGTTAGTTCCTCAGCCTTAAACCCCTGTGGGGTACCAATGATCACGAGCTGCGATCCCGGTTTTTGATCACCCCACTTCGGGCCGGTGGTTAAGGTGACCCGCGTCCCCACCAAATGTAGGATCGCCTGTTGATCGGGCATGTCTTCCAGCCATAAAATGCCCTTAGCCCGAAAAACCGTTGGAGGCAGCCCTTTGGTCGCTTTTTGAAGGGCTTTCAGCGAGAGCGGTTCCGAACACTGCCAATGCCAGCTCTCAAAGACGAGGCTGTGATCGGCATGATCAGGGTGATCGGGGGGTTCGTGCGCACCTTCGGGCTGATCCCCTTGCTCATGGACATGAACATCGTGGGCCTTACGGGCTGCGATCCGCTCTGGGCTGTAATGCCCCACCCCAAGCAGCAGTTCAAGGGGCACATCACCATACTTAGCCTCTAAAATACGGGCGGTGGGATACAGCCACTCACGGCGAAGCCGTTGGAGCGCCTCCGGGGTGACCAGATCGATCTTGTTGATCACCACAATATCCGCAACCGTAAGCTGCTCATAGGCGAGGTAAGCGTTTTTGCCCTCCAGATGACCAAACTGCTCCGCATCCATGACGGTGATGATCCCGTCCAGATGAATTTTGTCGCGCAGTTCGGGCAGTTGAAAGGTTTGGGCAACGGAGACCGGATCGGAAACGCCGCTGGTTTCAACAAGGATATATTCAGGGGGGTCGGGGCGTTCAACCAGATTCAGGGTTTCGCGCAGCAGGTCTCCCCGAATGGTGCAGCAGATACAGCCGTTGGCGAGGTTGATCATCTGCCCACCTTCCACCCCTACCACAAGCTGAGCGTCAATGTTGATCGCGCCAAAATCGTTGACCAAGACCGCGATCCGAATACCATGATCACCGTTCAGGATACGATTGAGCAGGGTGGTTTTGCCCGCCCCTAAAAAGCCCGACAAAATGGTCAAAGGAATAGGTGAAGTCAAAACAGGCTGAAGCCTCATCTGTGCCAGCAGTTCACTTCACAGATTGTAACCCATTGGACTCACTTCGGGCACGAGCAAGGACGGCGCGTGGGGCAAAGGGATGAGGCAGGTGGATGAGACCCCTCGTCGCTACAAAATGCCCCCTTCACCCTCGTTTGTGCGGGGTGAAGGAGGCAGAGGCGCAAGGGGTTTAACGCATTACCCCACCGAGGGAATCACAGGCAGGGCACCCACCCCCCGGGCGAACCATCGCAAAGCCACCCTGAGGATCTTCCCCATAATAGCTGAAGTCTACGTTAAAGACGATCATCAGCCGTACCCGCCCAGAGCGGGAGGCTTTTAAAGCGGCCTGTGCCAGCCATGTGGCTTGTTCAGCGGCCGAAGTATCCGCGGCCCATGCAAAACCACCGGGCAGCGGCGGATACCCTTCGGGGCTGAGATACCCCAATTCCGTGAAGCAGGCTGGTTTGCTCCCAAAGCCCTTCAGCCCCCGCGCCAACATAGTGTCAAAGTAGCGGGTGGGATAGTTGTCGCCGCGTGGATCGCCACTGCGCTGGTTAGGGCTGACGATTCCTTCGTTGTAGTGAATGCCGATGCAGTCCGCATAGCGGCCGGCACCCGCACGGGCCATCCCCTGCGTATAGCGATCATCGTTCCACACCCGATCCGTACCAAAAGCGCCCTCCGCGCCGGTTGGGGCAGGCGCACCAGTGATCACCATGGTGCCCGGATTATTGGACTTGATCGCATTATAGGCCTTGGCCAGAAGCTGCACATACAAAGCCGGATCAATCTGCCCTTGGGCCCACTCGCGGTCGATGTTCTGTTCGTTCCACACTTCAATGGCGTCTGCGCCGGCACGGGCCAATTCGCCCACATAACCCGCGTAGACGTCGTGGTAGGAAGCATTGCCTACCTGACCCTTATCCCCGATCACCGAGAGCAGGATTTTAAAGCCGTTGGCGTGGGCTTCACCGATCATGCCGATGGCAGCACCGTCGCCCGCGTGGGCCTGCCGCTTGACCCATGTCATCCCGGCGCGGCGCATGGCGTCAATGGCCACGCCGCTTAGGCCGGAAACCTGCCCGCCTAACTCAAAGCCGCGCCCCACATTTCCACGCACCACTGGCGCGGGCAGAGAGGGCGACTCGGCGGTGGGCGCAGGATCACTGTTCCCGGCTGCGGGTGCGGCCCCGGTGGTGGGCGCATTGTCTGGGGTTTCGGGCAGGGCGCTTACCCCGGCCCGGCTGGTGATCGCCAAATAATTGAGGGCGAGCCACCCGGTAGCGCCGAGGGCCGTACCATACCCCCAGTTGGAATCAGCGCTGCGCCCGGTGAGCACAACTTCGGTATTTTTGGGCAGTTGGATGATGACCGCGGCCCGGCTGCTGGGTTGGGCCCGCATGTTGAGAGTGGTTGCGGTGACCACTGCGGTCACGTTCTCCTGCGCCCAGATAGGCGCAGCGCTGCCGAATAATACCATCACAGCTAAAAAGATGGACACAAAGCGCGCTGGAATGCGCACGCCTGCCTGAAAGAGCATGATATGGCCTCACACAAATCCGATTTTCGAGAATGTGGGCGCGATTATAACACACCTTCACAAGCTGTCTCCGGCTCTCATGCCCCGGCGCAGCTTTTGCCAGCAGTAACCCACCGTTCACCAAACTGAGACCAGAATTTAACCGGGGCGCGCCAAGCCTTAATGGTTTCTTAAAAATCCAAAAGTACCCTTGTTGGGCATGGACGTGGTAATCTTTACCCTGTCCGTGTTATCGAATTTTGTGGAGGCTCGCAAAATGCGTAAATTGAATATTCTTCTGGTGGTGGTACTCGTTGCCGCCGCGCTCTTTGGCGCGGTCAACCATACCAACGCACAAAGCAAATATGTTAACACCTTCGATCTGCAACTGCCCCTCACCGAGGGTGATTATGCAGGGGTTGATCTGAAGGGCACCAAAGTGGTGTGGTGGCATCAGCACACTGGCGACCGTGAAAACGTGGTCAAGGCGATGGTGGAAACCTTCAACACCAATCCCTTCGGGATCACCGTGGAAGCAGTTTCCAAGGGCAGCTATGATGACATCTTCACCGCTGTGACTGCTGGTCTTCAGACCAACGAACTGCCTAACATCGTGGTGGCCTATGCCAACCAAGCAGCCCTTTACCAGAATGACGGCGCACTGGTCGATATGAACCCCCTGTTCAGCGACCCGATCATCGGCATTCAGGACTTTGAAGATGACTTTTATGTCAACTTCTTCGTGAGCGACATCAGCTCCGTCCACGACGGCCAGCGTTTGGGCTTCTCCACCTACCGTTCGATGGAATCCCTGTACTACAACCCTGATGCCCTCAAAGAATTGGGCTACGATGCGCCTCCCAAGACATGGGCAGAGTTCAAGGAAATGACCTGCAAGTTCGTGCAGGCTGACCCCGCCAACCGTGATGGATACCTTGTCCGCACCGATGCCTCCTTCGTGGCTGCGGCTGCCTTCGCTGCTGGTGGCTCGATCTACGATGAAGAAAACGGCTTCACCTACGAGAATCCCGAAGTGGCCGAAATGCCCACGGTGATGCAGGAAATGATCAACGAAGGCTGCGCCAAGAAGATTGCGGAGCGCTTTGCGGATCAGAACTCCTACGCGGCAGGCAAGTCGCTGTTCTACACTGGCTCCTCCTCCGGTATCCCCTTCATCTGGGCCGCCGTGGTGAAGTCTGTGGAAGCGGGCGGGCCGAAGTTTACCCCCGCCATCGCCCCCATCCCCGGTTACAAAGACACCCCGATCCAGAATGTGTACGGGGCGAGCAACTCCTTGGTTGGCAAGGGCAAAACCAAAGCCGAAATTCTGGCTTCGTGGCTGTTCATGCGTTGGTTCAGCGAAGCCGCGCAGCAGGCCACTTGGGCTAAGGGGTCCAACTACTTCCCGGTGCGCAAGAGCACTGCCGCAAATCTCGAAGATGTGTTCGCGGCTGAAGGCACTGGCGCGCCCTACAAGCAGGTCTTTGATCTGCTGGGCAGCACCAAGGAAGAACCCGGCGTCTCCGTGTACCAGACCGTTCGCAGCGCTGCCGCCAAGATGTTGAACGACGTCCTTGATGGCGCTGATGTGGCTGAGGCCCTGAAGACGCTCAACGAAGAAGCCAACAAACTGCTCGACGAATCGGGCGGCAAGTAAGTTTCTTCCGGCATTCTGACCTTGTGCGCCTGATCTGAGGCGCACAAAAAAGACCCTGACTGTCACCAGTTGGGGTCTTTTGATTCCTTGCGCGGACTCAGCCCGGATATTCGGGCATCACGAGGGGAAGGTTCAGGGTGACTGTAGTCCCTTGGTCGGGGGTACTTTCCCAACGGATGATTCCGCCCATCATTCGAATGACTTGTTTGATTGCCGCCGCAGTCAAACCACACCCACGAGGGTGAAGCCTGCGAAAGGCGCGTCCTCGAAAAAACGGCTCGCCTACCTGTGACACTTCCTCTGGGGTCATGCCTACGCCGGGATCGGTTAACACAATGATCCAGCGATCCCCGGAATCAGCCTGAAGGCTGAGTTGTGTTTCCCCTTGATCAGAGGCGATCAACGCATTGCTGAGCAGCCCTGTCACGATCCAGCCGAGATAATCAGGATCGCCCCAGACCGCAGAAGGCGGGCCGCGCTGAATTACGGTACACAAGGTTGTCTTTGAGGCCGCAGCAAGCTGTTGATCTAGGCAGTGCTGAAGGAGATCCACCGGGTTAATTTGGGTGTTTTTTAAGAGCAGTCCATTCGCGGATGCGCGGATGAAGGTCATGGCATTGTCCATCAAACGCAGCAGCCGCTCACCATTGCGCATGATCCGTTCTGAAGCGATGCGCTGGCGGGGTAGGATTTCCCCGTAGGCCCCACCTAACAGCATATCGGTAGTGGCGATCACACTGTTAAGTGGGGAGCGCATCTCATGGGCCATCTGGCGCAAAAAAGCGATCTGAGATGCCTGAAAATGCCCTTCAAGGGAATCGGATTCCTTGTGACCGGACATGATAGATCACACTTTCAGCCCAACATCCGTGAGAGTTCGCGGACAAACGACATGGTGTCGAGGGGTTTGGGAAAGTAAGCGCGAAAACCCGCATCAATGGCTTGTCGTGCGACATTTGCCGAATGATAAGCTGTAACTGCAACAGCAGGGATGTGGGCGGTATTGGGATCATCCTTGATGGTCTTCAGGAATCCCCACCCATCCATCCCGGGGAGTGCCAGATCAACCACAAACAGGTTGGGCTGCACTTCCGCGATCATCGCCAATGCTTCCTCGGCTGTGCCCACAGCCCAGCACGATACCTGATGGTGTTCAAAAAGTTCTTTAACCACCTCCATGCTATCGGCTTCATCTTCAATCACCAGAACGCGCCAATCTGATATAGGTGTCATGACGGTATCAATACCTCTTTCATTTTGCTCATTGGGATGCAGGTTTTAGAGACGGGACATTTTCAAAAATCTTCGGGATGAGGGTATCCAAGCGCAGAGGCTTGGTGATATACCCATTGAACCCGGATTCCAAGATCAGTTCTTTATCCCCTCTCATGGCATGAGCCGTGAGCGCAATCACTGGCACTGTGGCCAAACCATCCAGTTTGCGCAGGCGGAACAGCAGTTGGTAACCGTCCATATGAGGCATGGAAATGTCAGTCAAAATGACGGTGGGGCGGGCCTCACTGAGCAATCGGATCGCTTCTTCGCCGCTTTCCGCAGCTTTGACCGTGGCACCGTTCATTTCCAGTACTTCACAGAGAACTTCAAGGCTGTCTGGTTCATCATCCACAATGACAACCGTCCAGTTTGACAGATCATAATGTTGCATGGTTGCTGGCTCCTCATTTGTGGAGAGATCACCCCGTTACTTGGAATTGCTGTCCCTGTGCCTTGATCATGGCTTCATATTCGCTCTCTGTCTCAAGCGGCAACCTCACCGTGAAGGTACTCCCTTTACCCACCACACTCTGGACCGATATTTCCCCGTTCATCTGACGGCACAAATGGCGCGAAATTGCCAACCCTAAACCGCTGCCCCCATAAGCGCGCCGGGAAGAGCCATCCAACTGACGGAATTCCTCAAAGATATATTCGAGGGCGTGGGGGGGAATCCCAATCCCGGTGTCGCGGACGCTAAACTGCCAAGTTTTGGGTGTGTCCCCGAGTTTGATCATAAGCACCACTTCGCCCTGCTGGGTGAATTTGAAGGCATTAGAAAGCAAATTCAGCATCACCTGTTCAATGTGGGTGCTGTCACCAACAATCCGCTCTGGAAACTGAGGATCAATGACCACGCTGAAATCAAAGGGTTTGCCCGCTACAAGGCTGGCCGTTTCTGCCTGAACTTTATCCACCAGTGTCTTCAGTGAGAATGGTGCCTCGTGAATATCCGCCCGCCCCGCTTCGATACGGGAAAGATCAAGGACATCGTCGATAAGGTTGAGCAGCCGCAAGCTGTTGGCGTGCATCCGTTCAAGTTGATGGCGCTGTTTGGTGTTCAGATCTCCGGGTTTGCCCGAAAGAAGAATCTCATTAAAGCCGATCATGGCGTTAAGGGGGGTGCGCAGCTCATGACTCATGGTTGAGAGGAACTCCGATTTGAGTCGTGAGGCCTCCCGAAGTTGGGCGATCAGCTTTTCACGTTCAACCAATGACGCTTTTTGCTCATCCAACAGCTCATTCACTTTGGTTGAGAGGCTGTTAAAGCTGGTTGCCAAAGCACCGAATTCATTTTTGCCTAAGTCGGCGGCCCGCGCTTGCAAATCACCGCCAATCTGTCTCTGAGTCACATCAGTCAGGTGAAAAAGGGGTTTGATTACGACTTGGTTGATGGTTACCCAGAAAATGGCCAGCGTAATGCCCATCAACAACGCAGAAATCAACACAACGTTGATCTGATCGGTTCGCAGTTTTGCCAGTGTGGATTGAAGCCCGTAACTGATCTCCAGCACCCCAAAGATCCGATTCCCATAACCATGCAGAGGCTCCAAAAGTACTGCATAGTTTTCCCCTTGAGAGCTGAGATTCAGTTCGATCTGTTCATCGGTTGTGAGCACATAATCATAGTGACTGGCTTCAATAGGGAGTGCTTGAGGGTTGGTACTATCATAATAAAATAGCGAATCAAGGGGCGATGCGACAGGGCGATTGGTATAGTCGAAGCGTGCTGTATCTGCAATGTCCTTCAGCAGCCAGAGGGTGTAATCAGAATCATAACCCTCCTTGAGCGACTTCATAACATCAGCGCCCAGATCGATACCCACCTCAACCAGACCTATCACAGTACTGCCGTTGAACATGGGCACTACTCCGCGCAGTCCGATGAAGTTGGGCCCCAGTTCCACCCCAACTGTAGCAGCACGTTTGTCAATTGCGTCACCTGTGGTGCGTCGGCTGAACGCCACATTATCTCCAAACTGCGTGGGGTTATGCAGCCGGACGATCACCGTGCCTTTGGGATCATGGATATAAAGATGCCCAATACCGTGCTGGGTGTGCAGGGTCTCAAACAAAGGGGTGAGCAAGTCGATCAGTCCTTGGCGATCTTGGGATCGAGCCAATGCCTGAACATCGGCACGATCAGCGATACTGCGGGCAGTGACAAGTGTCGTAACCCCTTTGTTGTCCAACTCACTGATGAAACCCCAAGCGTCATCTCTTAGGGTATGGTGTATCTCTGCCTGCATGTTTTGCTGGGCAGTGTTGATCTGCAAAATTGACTGGATAATGATCAGGGCAGCAATGGCTAAGAACAGGAACACCAGTAAGCGAGTACGGACACTGAATTGGTTTGAATGGGTTACTGAAGGGTTTGAGGCTTTAAACAGGTTTGTTATGAATTCTGTCATTTTTACCTCGCAGCCGCAAACGACTGGAATGCGGCAATAATCAAAAAGCAGCCTTGGATCAACTCCCCTTCCGGGGTCAGGCATATCGGCGCGATCTTCGGGTTGGGCGCAGGGGTGCGCACCCATTGTAGAACGGGAATTGCGCACGCAAACCCGATAACCAATCCTCGTTTCAAACGGCTTCTTAGAGACGCTGCGGTAACCAACTTTTATTCGACACGAGAAGCGCTCCTCTAGCAGTTAAAATGGTGGCGCGAGTGCAAGTCAGTGCACCTGTGTCTGAGGTGTATCTCTTTGTCATCGTAACACACATTGACCTTCAGGGTAGGTCACAAATTCGTCACATTGTGAAGGAAGTCACGTGTTTTGGGCTTTAAAACCGGCCGCATCGATTCAGAGCGTCTTACAACGTAATCCGAGGGGGGTTCCTCGTTGATCAACCTGCTGTTTTCAGCCTTACCCTCATCCCCTTGAATCGAGACTCTGGGGGCTTCCTTCTCAGGTTGCCCCTTTTGTTAAGAACCTACCCTTGTGAAGGGCGGGGGTGGGGGGTCTTCTTGGGCAAGTGTATAACCTCACCACCTACTGAAACCGAATCACAAAGCGCATATCTGGCGGGACGGACGATGTGCCGGGGTCGTTTTTCCATAACCAAATGGTCATGTGCGCGGGTAAAGCCGCGAGGGTGTAATAACTGATCTCCGGGGTGGGTGGACTCATGTTGTTGCAGCCGCCGGGATAGCCGCAGCTTCCACCTCGGTGGATAAAGTGCGAGATCGCAAACACGCCTCGGAACGGTTCGTATTGGCTGAGATTGGGCGAGTCGATAAACGAGACCTGCATAAAGTTCAGGTTAAAGTCTCTGGCGTTGTACCCGATCAAGTCAAAGGTCATATAGGGCAGGGTAAGGGCGCTGGTGGCCCAGTAGCTCATGTCGCGCATACACTGCGAGACGTTGTAGCTCACTTCGGCATAACGCCGCTGAGGATTCCACGAGAGACCGTTGGGTTGGCAGATCAGGGGGAAGTTGGGGCTTTCCACAAAGGACTCTTGGATCATGGTGGTATTCCAGCCGGGGGTGGTCTCCTGCCCTAACCCGAAGAAATCCGCTGCCACCAGCAGATAAGGGTTGATCAGAAAGCGACTCTCCTCAGCCGCTCCCCGGATGCTTTTTTCGCCTGATCCAAAATAAAACTGACCAGACATGCCCCACCACGGCAGCCCATCCTCAATTTGCCCAAACACCTCCATACTTGGGGCATAACTGCCGATGATCAGGTAGGGGTATTGCTTGACCGCTTCGGTGCGGATGCGCCAAACATCCGCCCTCGACAGTCCATCAAGCTCAATGGGGGCTTGGAGGCGGATCGGATAGACCTGATCCGGGGTCTGCCCGCCAAGGTTGAGTTGATTGAGGTTGGGGGCTGGCTGGCGGGCCCGCATCACCACCAGAAGGACAACCAGAGCGAGGATGATCAACAGGAGCAGGATGCCGGTATAAAGGTTGCGCGGTCTTTCCACAGCCGACTCGTTCATGGGTCTACCCTCCTGCCCCAATCCTAAGACAAGATCAATGATCAGATCAACCACTGATCTCACCCGGTAGGCTTTGCCCAGCGCCTTTATCACCCCGCCCCTTCACATCAGGGGCTTTTGGGTGATCTTTCCCTGCGCTATAATGATCGGGATGACTAACCGTGAAAAACGCTCCGACGACGCTGTTGATTCACCTGATCTGACGCGAGCAGAACGCCCAAAACGTTCGCGCAGTTTGGGGCACGTCTCTATTGCCCGTGATGAGCAGTCCGCCGGACTCAGTGAGCGCAGACGTTTGCGACGGCTCAAAAAGGCCCAATCCACCCATTCGCTGCCTCCGGTGGTCACCCCGCGCACCGCCCCCCTTCAGATTTACATCAGCACCCGCTGGATGAGCGCCTTTTTGGTCGTGCTTCTGCTGGCCGTACTGGCTCTGTTTTTGAGTCGAGACGTCTTTTATGTCAATGTGATCTATGTGGGGGGCACGCGATACCTTTCGCCTGCGGAGATCTTTGCCCGCACCAAAATTGACCGTAAACACATTTTTGCGGTCAACCCTGCGGCGGTGGAGGAAGAACTTGAGGCGGACCCGGCCATCGCTGATGCGGAGGTGCAGATCGGCTGGCCCCCATCACTGGTGCAGATCACCATCACAGAGCGTGAACCTGCGCTGGTCTGGGAACAGGCGGGTAAACGAGTCTGGGTGGATATTGGCGGACACGTGATGGAGCAGCGGGAAGATCTGTCGAGTTTAGTCCGAGTGGTGGTCGAAAAGCCCTCCGAATTTGTGGCCCGGGGGGGCTGCCCCCAGATGGGCATGGATTTGATCCTCTCGCCCGGAAGCTGCATCGCCCCTCCGATTGTAGCCGGCGCACTCCAGTTTAAAGCCCTGTATCCCAATGTGGCAGAATTGGTATATGATCCGGCCAAAGGTCTGGGGTATCATCATGGCGGGGGATGGGTACTGTGGTTTGGTGATGGTTCAGACATCACGGTGAAAATGGCAATTAATGATAAAATTGTGAAAACAGTTTTTGAAGAACAGCGCAAACAACTCGTCGAAGTCAATGTGGTAGACCCGGACGCGCCTTATTACACACTCGCGCCGGGGAGCCGCTGAAGGTAAACCTGAACCATTATGTCTGGTGATGTGGTCGTTGGA
>JACSRJ010000194.1 GCA_014879835.1 Anaerolinea sp. | reverse complement strand
CAAATCGGATTATCAAAATGAGGACGATGTTGCCGGATTCTTTGGGGGTTAACGTTAGAGGACACGACAAAGCCCCCTCAAAAACCCCCTAACCCCCTTCTCCAGAGGAGAAGGGGGTTAGGGGGATGAGGGCAAATGCGTAACTCCTATAGCAATTAAGGTACCGCAACCTTGAAATCGTGCAGCGATTTCTCGCAGGGGAGCGCGTTGTTGAATTGGCGCAGGTGTTTGGCATCTCGGTGGGGCGGTACCAGAATCGACAGTAGGACAGATTTGCCCTTAGCGACGGCGCAACCAACACAAATACTATCCTCACCACTTGCGCCTGAAAACGGATAAAAGGATGCACCCAATGCTGGACACCCTGTTGGCAGATATGTCTACCCAACTATCCTTAGGGCGTAGGCGGGATGACCTTGATCGCCCTTTGGCAGGATGACTCTTAGCCCCTCAACCTCACGTTCGCATTGCACGGGAGCATCGGAACCAAGCAACTCAATCCTAGATATTGGTCGGGGATATAACCCGGAACTCAAACCAAGGGATTGGATGGTGACAGTACCATCCTTAGGCCAGCCCAGCAGAATCGCATAGAGCGTTTCCCCTTGCGTGGTGAAGCGTATATCTTGCCCAGTAAATGGGGCACGCTTCACTTCTTGAAATGCCCCCGACACAACATCGGTGGGTCCTTCGCCAAAGACCTTCCACGGGCGTGAGCCATAAATAGCTTCCCCATTGACCGCTAACCAGCGCCCGATCTCCAGTAACATTCGCTCCTCGGCTTCCGGAATAGTCCCATCGGCACGCGGGCAAATGTTCAAGAGCATTGTCCCGTTTTTGCTCACCATATCAATTAGATTGTGCAACAGCGAGGATGTGGTTTTGTAATCCAGTTCGGTAGTATAGCCCCATGAATTTTTGGCAACGGAGGTATCGCCCTGCCACAGAGTCGAACGGATGTGGTTCAGTTGCCCACGCTCCACGCCGAACACAGCAGTACCTTCTGGAAATGCCTCGTTTTTACAGTTAATGGCTCCACCTAGAGGATATGACTGTGCCCGGTTATAGTAGTGGGCAGCAAAACGCTGCAAATAGGGGGCAAACACGATCTGGTAAATCCACCAGTCAAAGTAAATGAGGTTGGGTTGATATTTGTCCACCAGTTCACAGGAACGAGCGAGCCAGTCCTCTAGGAATTTGGCGTTGGGGCGAGGGTTCCAGTCGTTTCCATCATATTCTGGTGTGCCCCAATCAGGGCTGGGCTGCGCGGGGCCGTAGAAATCCTCATAAGAGGGACTCTGCACGTCGGAATCAAAAGTTCTTCCGCCATTCAGAAACCACCAATGCTCAGCACGATGACTGGACAATCCAAACACTAATCCTGCTTGACGCGCTGCTTTCGCCAGATCACCAATGATGTCCCGTTTTGGCCCCATCTGGGCAGCGTTCCAGCGAGTGAGCGCCGAATCGTACATGGCGAATCCGTCGTGATGTTCTGCCACCGGAACCACATATTTGGCGCCAGCGCGTTTGAATAGATCCACCCAGCGTGCCGGGTCGAACCGTTCTGCTTTAAACAGCGGGATGAAATCCTTCAGACCAAATACCCGATGATCGCCCCACCTTTGGCGATGATGTTCAAAGGCGCGAGAGCCGGGAATGTACATATTCCGGGGGTACCATTCGTTGTCAAAGGCAGGTACAGAATACAAGCCCCAGTGGATAAAAATGCCAAACTTGGCATCTTGATACCATGCCGGGATCGTGAACTGTGCCAGCGATTCCCAAGTGGGTTCAAAGTGCATGGTTCGTGTCTAGTCCCCTTCAGGCTCATCCACCAGAATACTGACCCCATAACCTTCCAAGATGATTGATTTGCGACACACCTGATTGGTGAGCAGATCGCGTTGAACAGTCGTCCCCAGTTCGACAGTCACTGGATGGGGATTATGGTTCAACAGAAATAAAATTTTCTGTTCCCCCTTGTAACGCGCTGTAGCTTCCACATCAGAAGGCGTGATCAATACCGGTTGTATCCCGTGTTTATCAAGGATGGCTTCATAGAAACGATCCAGAAAAGCCTGATCAGGATCGCTGCCAAGGTAGTACGCTTCACCCTGCTCATAGCGGTTGCGTGTGGCCACGGGTGACCCTTGATAGTAGTCTTCTCCGTAGGTCGCCATCACTTCAGCCGTGATCGGGTGCAAAACATCCGCCAGATGGGAGCAGATGTAGGTTCCACTTCCATCCGGGAGGATCATTGTATTGTGCTGATCATCATAGAGGGCGTCGATTTCTTCGACCCATAATCCCAGTACGTGGGCAAGTGGGCCGGGGTAACCGTTTTCAAAAACCAGATCAGTTTCATCCACATACCCGGTGAGGTAGGTGGCCACGAAGGTTCCCCCCTTTCTGACAAACATTTCCACATTCTGCACCAGTGAGGCTTTGAGCATATACATCATAGGGGCGATTACCAGATCATATTTAGCCAGATCGGTATCGGGGAATACTACATCCACCGCGACATTACGTCGGTAAAAGGACAAATAGTGTTTATTGACTGTTTCTAGATAACGTTTGTTGCGGACAGGCCCAATCGCATCTTCGAGGGCGTGCCAGTTATCCCAGTCAAAGACAATGGCGACTCTTGCCCGATACGCCGAACCGATGATTGCATCTCCTAAGCGTTTCAGTTCAGCACCCAGTTGGCTCACTTCACGGAACAAACGGGTATCGCTGCGACCCGAATGCTCAATAATCGCACCATGGAGTTTTTCGCACCCACCCCGTCCACGGCGCCATTGAAAATAGAGAACGGAATCAGCACCATGAGCCACCGCGAGGTAACTCCACAACCGTAGCACTCCGGGGCGTTTGATCGCGTTGACATCTTGCCAGTTCTGGCTGCTTGGCGTTTGTTCCATTAACAAAAAGGGCTGTCCATCCTTCAAACCGCGCATGGTATCGTGAACGAAGGCAATTTCCCCAGTTGCCTGTTTCGCGTGGGGATAACAATCCCATGCGATCACATCCACTTCTCGTGCCCAACGTCGATAATCAAGCGGTTTATAAGTGCCCATCAAATTGGTGGTGATGGGCACATCTGGGGTGATGGAGCGCAGTATATCCCGCTCATGGGTGTAACAAGCAAGCTGACTTTCGGTCATAAACCGGAAGTAATCCACATTCAACCCATGCATGAGGGTTTCACTGCCCCTGAATGGCGGGTTGATCTGAGACCAATCGGTAAAGGTATGGCTCCAGAAGGCTGTCCACCAACAGGCGTTAAGACGCTCCAGCGACCCATATCTGATCTGCAACCACTCGCGGAACTTCTGAGCGCAGGTTTCGCAATAACAGTGACCGGAATATTCATTGGCAACATGCCAAAGCAGCAAAGCAGGGTGATTCCGGTAGCGTTCCGCCAGATGTCGCGCTATGTTCCCACTTAAACGACGATAATCGGATGAATTGGGGCAGAAGTTTGTTCGCCCCCCATGCGCCATTCGACGACCATATTCATCGGAGCGGAGGACATGCGGATACGCTTGAGACATCCATGCTGGTTGAGCGGCGCTAGGCGTCGCTAAGATAGCCTTGATCCCGTGGGTATGTAAACCATCCAAGACCTCATCCAGCCACTCAAAGGTAAATCGATCTTCGGCTGGTTGAAGGGATACCCAACTGAACACCCCAACTGTAGCAACTGTGATCCCTGCCTGCTGCATCAGGCGAAAGTCTTCCCACCAAGTCGCTTGTGTCCATTGTTCGGGGTTATAGTCTCCCCCATGCCAGATAAAAGGGAGTTTTTGATGAATATTCATCGTACTTATTCCTCCGCAACCTGCTTAGTGAACCTGATCTGTCTCAATAACTGCCTCGATCTGGTTTTCGCCTTCGATCAACAAATCGGCGGGGACGATGTTCCCTGAGATGTCCTGCCCATTGACCCTCAGGCGCTGAACACCTTTGGAGCGGCGCTGGGGGTTGTGGACGATGATATTACACCACCGTCCGCGATACTGCCTATGTACACTGAAACCATCCCATCCGGTGGGGAGGCACGGATCGATTTTCAGCCCGTGCGCGGTGGGTTTAAGCCCCAACAAGTATTGAGTTACGGCAATGTAGCTCCAACTTGCTGTTCCTGTTAACCACGGATTGCGAGACTGCCCAAACCGGGGTGAGCGCTTTCCGTGGGTGAACTGAGCATACACATAAGGCTCAACCTGACGTATCTGAGCCTTATCGTTGTAATACGCCGGAAGATAGCTTTCATAATAGGCATAAGCGCGATCCCCACGTCCGAGGATAGCTTCTGCGACAACAGCCCATGCATTGCTGTGGCAAAAAATCCCGCCGTTCTCTTTATGTCCACCCGGATACACAAGCGGCAGTCCAATATAAGGATCGGGTTCGGTGTGCGGGGGATCACACAGCACAATACCGTAATCCGTAGCGAGATACTCTTTGACTGAATCCATGCATTGTATGGCTTGTTCAGGTGCCGCTGCCCCGCTGATGACTGCCCAGCACTGCGACTCTAGATAGATTCTGCCTTCGGCATTTTTGGCGCTGCCAAGTTGACTGCCTTCTGCCGCTAGTCCACGTAAAAACCATGCACCATCCCAAGCACAAGCCTGAATGCATTCAGAGATGCGCGCTGCATGTGCCAAGCACCATACCTGATCCGCTTTTTCGCCTTTCAGTTCGGCCAACTCAGCGACCAACTGGCAGGCGTGATAAAACATGAAGGAGGTGAAAACACTTTCTCCTTGGGCCCCAAAATTGATACAATCGTTCCAATCCGCGGAAAGCCCCTGAGTCAAGCCATTGATGCCGATATGATCGAGGCTGAATTGTAGGGCGCGTTTGAGATGATCATAGACCGTTCCAGTTCCCTGATCAGCGTAGGGCAGAACATGATCCAGATACGCGAAATTCCCCGTTTCGAACACAAAATTGGACACCGTGATTGGTAACCAGAGCGCATCGTCGCTGCGGAATCGATGGTCAGCAGGGGGGGCTTCGCGCCCCGGTTGGTGGGTAAGATGTTTGATGTTAGGCATCCCTGCCCCGGCAGAGGTTTGTCCGGTCAGAATAAGGTTGAGGCGCTGCTCCACGGCATCTGGAATGCTGTGGGTCACTGCCAGCATATCCTGAACTGTGTCACGATAACCCAAACCGTCCCGCTCGCCTGCTTCGATAAGGCTTACCCCACGTGACCAGTTGAAAGTCACATGTGTTTGGTAGGCGTTCCAGACATTGATCATACTGTTCAGATTCGGATCAGGTGTCTGGACTTGCAGCGTGCTCAAATAGGTCATCCATTCCTGCCGGATGACGTTCAATTCGTGTTCCATGCGATTCCAGTTGCCGTACTCTGCAATGATCTGTTTGCCGGCGGGCAGTCCTTCTAAGGGCACACTATAGCTTCCTACGCCCAACAAAAAGAGCATGTTTCGCGTTTCGCCCGGCTCAAGGCTCAACGTTGTCTGCAACGTTAGACAGGCATTGTCTCCAGTGACGATACTGTTTGAGCAAACGCCTTGATCGACCACTAGAGGATCGTGGGGGGTTCGATAATCGCCGAGAAAGACATCCCGATCTGTATCAAACCCAGTGACCTCCGCCCCGCATAATGTGAAATATAAATCGTTCATCCCGTTGTTACTGTGGCGAGTGATGACGCCATCCCGGTAGCCCATCTGGATGATATATTGGCTATATTGCAGGTTTTCGAGGTCCTGACGATGTGACCACTCGTTGGCGAGTTCGGCATAGCTATAAATGGAAAGGTGGCGGACTTCGGCGGATGTGTTGGTGACAGCAAGCCCCCAATATTCAAAAGCTTTGTCTTTGGGGATGAAACAGCTGTGAACGCTTTTGATACCTGAATAAAGCGCCTCAAACGTGGAATACCCAAGACCATGCCGCACGGTTGATTGATACACATCAAGGGGTTTTCCCACAGGTTGCCACGAAGTTGACCAGTAATCTTTGCTGATATTGTCACGCAGATAAAGGTAACGTCCCGGTTGATCCACTGGGACCCCATTGAAGCGCATTCGCAATAATCGCCCCTGAGCACCCGATTTGTAGAAGCTGTAACCACCTGCATTTTGGGTGATGATGCCGCCATAAAGCCGTGAACCAAGGTAGTTAATCCACGATTTGGGGGTGTTAGGGTGGGTAATCACATACTCACGGGCGTGATCATCGAATGAACCATATTGCATTGTTCAGCCTCTTGATTAAACGTTCGATCACCAGTGGATAACGCCGGTGATCCACTATAGGTCGTTAACGCGGGGGGCAAGTTGTACTGCGCACCACCAGTTTAGGACTCAGAACCCGTTGGTAAACCGGGGTTTGGGGATTTTCGATAAGCCCCACAATATATTCGATGGCTAACCTACCCATCAGACTGAAATCCTGATGGACTGTGGTCAGTCCTCCCATAAAATGAGCGGACTCGGTGAGGTTATCAAACCCCACGATGGAGACGTCTTCGGGGACGCATAATCCACGCATACGTAGGGCTGTATGGGCGCTGTAAGCCATGACATCATTCCCCACCACGACAGCGGTGAACTTTGCCCCACTGTCCAGAAGTTGGTTCATCGAAGCCAATCCGCTTTCAATGGTGAAATCACCTTCGACACTCATCACAGGTTCAAGTTGATTCTCCCTGAGTGTTGCCAGCCAACTTTCATGGCGGGCGCGGCCATCAAAGTTATTTAGGGGGCCACTGATCTCGGCAATCTCACGATGCCCAAGATCGATCAGGTGTTGGGTGGCAAGCCGTGAGCCTTGCCCTTGGTCATAAATTACAGAGGGCAGATAGGCCCCCAAAGGTGCTCCGATCTGCACAAAGGGCACCTGATCGGTCAATCGCAAACACTCCTCGTAACTGCCAATAATGGGGCTGAGCGGGATGAGCACCAGTCCATCAATGAAGCGGGAGCGTGCACTCTGAAGTGTTTCAGCAAAGTCCTCTAGTCCAATGGTCGAGATAATGAAGTGGTAGCCTAGCTGTCTGGCAGCATAGGCCATATCCTGCAAGACCCGGTTGAAGCCGTAGTAAGGCATGACCACTTCAATGGTGTGGGAACGCTCGGTCTGCATGATTTGAGCCGCACGGTTAGGGCGAAAATCAAGCAGTTCAATTGCCTTCAACACCCGATTGCGGGTGACCGCCGCTACATGGGGATCATTGTTGATGACTCGTGAGACAGTTTGATGCGAGACACCCGCTTCACGGGCAACATCACGCACAGTAGGTCTTTTGGCTTTCATAGTTTGTGAATAGTCACACAAATATCACATTCAGGACTGCAAAGTTACAATGTCAATTTTCGCCTCTATAGGAAAATTTGTCAACTCAAGAAGAGAACCAAACTTTGAGGTATCTTGCATCTTTTAGAATCTCATGGTAAAAAGAATGTGACTGTTCACAATTGAGTTTGACCTTTTGAGGTGATGGGAGGTGCAAGTCAAAAGAATCCTAGGAAAGTAGCAGGGGGAGAGTTCACCCCCCTATCGACCATCGTGGTTTTTACCATGCCCGTCTTACTTGGATTTGGAAAAGCGAAAGTCAGAGGCCATTCTATGAATTCACGTTTTGCCCGTTTAGTACTCTCCATCATGTTGATTACGACTCTCTTTGCTGTGTCTTTTGTTCCCTCGCGTGCCCAGTCCCCTTACAAAGAAGCGCCCATGCTGGCGGAATTGGTGAAAGCTGGCAAACTCCCCCCTGTTGAAGAACGTCTGCCTGAGAATCCCCGTGTCATCGACCTTCCCGGTTCGGAAATTGGCACCTATGGTGGCGACTTCCGTGATCCCTTTGTGGGCAGCGGGGCGGGTGATGCCTTCTGGACAAGCCAGATGATCTTCCTGACCGTTTGGCGTGGACTGGTCAACTGGAACGCTGATTACAGTGGTTGGGTTCCCAACGTTGCGGAAAGTGTTGACATCAGCCCTGACGCTAAAGTCTACACCTTCCACCTCCGCAAGGGTTTAAAGTGGTCAGATGGCGTGCCCTTCACCTCCGATGATGTGGTGTTTTATGTGAACGACATCATGAACAACCCCGAACTGACCAACAACAAAGTCCCGGATGGCATTTTAAAGCCCGGAACGAACGCCGCTGTCGCTGAGAAGATCGATGACGTCACGTTCACCATCACCTTTGATGTCTCCTTTGGGATGTTCCTACTGCGTATGTGCACTTACGATGGTTGGGCCTTCGTGACCGCCCCGAAGCACTATCTCCAGCAGTTCCATGCCAGCTATAACACCCCTGAAAACATTAAAGAACTGATCGCCAAGACTGAAGGCGCAAGCGACTGGGTATCCCTGTTCCAACTGCACTCGGCAGTAGGCGTTGGCGCTGACCCGTCTGTGATCGCCCGTGACACAGCTTACCCGACGATGTTTCCGTGGGTCTACACCCAGCCGATGGGCACTGGGAATCAGTTCGTAGCTGAACGTAATCCTTACTACTACTGGGTTGATAAGGACGGAAATCAACTCCCCTATATCGACCGTGTAATCGGTACGGGTTACAAAGACGAACAGACGATGCTGGTTGACGCCCTTGCAGGGAAGTTTGACACCGTTGCCAATACCACCGACAAGATGAAACCCCTGTTTGCCAAATCTGAGGAGACA
Organism: Anaerolinea sp.; assembly: GCA_014879835.1. Taxonomy (GTDB): domain Bacteria; phylum Chloroflexota; class Anaerolineae; order Aggregatilineales; family UBA2796; genus UBA2796. The sequence goes on along the minus strand of JACSRJ010000194.1, from coordinate 10,717 downwards.
TCTGGCCTCTACCTGCATCCCACCAAGAGCACCGGCGGTGGGGTTGCTAGTATCCTGTTTAACCAGACCCACCCAGTGATGGGCAAGTTATTCAGTGAAAAAGACTTCCGTATCGGCATGTCCTATGCGATCAACCGGGCGGAAGTGATTGAAAGCCTGTACTTCGGGCAGGGACAGCCGCGGCAAATCTCACCGGTAGAGAGTTCTCCGCTTTACAACGAACAACTCACCACCCAATATCTGGAATACAGCGTCGAGAAGGCGAACGAGCACCTCGATAAAGTGCTGCCCAACAAGGATGCGGATGGCTTCCGTCTCGATCCGGCGACGGGCAACAAGTTGACTATCGTCTTCAGTGTGCAGACTGGTGATTACGGTGCCCGGTACGGCGATTTGGCACTGATGCTGAAGAAATACTATGCGGCGGTGGGTGTTGATATGGTCATTGACACCATCACCAATGACGAACTGGGCAAGCGTGGTAACGATAACTCCATTGAAGCCACGATCTTCACTGGCGAAGGTGGTTGGGGCATTACCTCAATCTTCAACTCCCGCTATTTTGTCGCTTATGACTCCCGCTCATATTGGGGTAATGCTTGGGCCCTCTGGTATCTGCAACCCAATAACAAGTTAGCTGTCGAACCACCCCAGTACATCAAAGATCAGGTAGATCTATACAAGAAGGCGATTCAGGCACCTACTGACGAAGAACGTCTGAGTCTGATGAAGCAGGTGCTTCAGATTGCAGCGGATAACTTCTGGGTCATTGGAATTGTGGGTGCTTCCGACAGTTATCATCCGGTCAGCAACAGGCTTGCAAATATCCCTGCGGACTGGGTGTGGGACTGGGATCCGGGTGGGTATGCAATTGCCTTCCCCGAACAGTGGTACTATAAAAACTAATCACGTCCCCGTTATACTGCTTCCAAACCTGTTGAACGTCATGGAGCAAGTCCGATGCTTGCTCCATGACAGCATCGTATGCATTTTTGCACGCTTCCCGTGCCATCTTGGATTTACCCTCGATGGTGTGGGAGCTTACCTTCTGTATCGTTTACGGAATTCGTGTCCAAGATAACTTATGAGGTTGATTGGTCCCGATGGTTATCTATATTTTCAGAAGATTACTGTATGCGATCCCGGTGCTGTTTGTGATTTCTATCCTCGTTTTTGTCACGATCCATCTTCCACCGGGAGATCCCATCAGCAAACTGCTGGAAAACATGCGTTTGCAGCAGAATATCACCTTTTCCCAGCAAGACCTTGATATGATGCGCGCCCGCTACGGATTGGATGATCCGATTCCTATCCAGTATGTGAAATGGATCGGGAACATTCTGCTTCATGGTGATTTTGGGTATTCCTTCACCAAACGCGCTCCATCCGAGCAAGTGATCAGTGATTTATTGGGGATGACTATCGCAGTCTCGGTTGCCAGCCTGATTTTTACGTGGGTGGTAGCGCTTCCCATCGGTATCCTGTCAGCAGTGAAACAGTACAGTTTTGCCGATTACTTTTTCAGTTTTGTGGGGCTGATCGGTCTCGCCATTCCCAGCTTTTTGATGGCGCTGATCATCCTATATTTAGGGGTATCCGTGGGTAAGGTATCCCTGACCGGATTGTTTTCCTCGCCGGAGATCGAACATGCCCCTTGGGATCTTGCTAAGATTGGTGATTTGCTCAAACATTTGTGGTTGCCCATGGTCATCATTGGTACGAGTGGTACCGCAGGTTTGATCCGTATTCTGCGGGCGAATCTGTTGGATGAACTGCATAAACCCTATGTGGACACCGCCCGTGCCAAGGGGATGCCGGAATGGCGGATTCTGCTCAAATACCCTCTGCGCCACGCGATGAACCCCTTTGTTAGCGGCTTTGCCTATTTGCTGCCGGGTTTGGTTGCTGGCGAGGCGATTGTCGCTCAGATTCTGAACCTTCAAACTGAGGGCCCGGCATTGCTGAATGCACTGCTGAACCTTGACGTATTTCTGGCGGCAGGTTTTTTGCTGATTCTGAGCCTGTTAACAGTGATTGGAACCCTTATCTCAGATATTTTGCTGGCGTGGCTTGATCCGCGCATCCGGTACGGGAATTAGGAGTCTACATCATGACTGTTCCCCAAATGCCTCAACGTGCTGCAACCGATGTGCCGACTGAACTTGCGGAGACTGAAACCCGGTTTGAGGTCGCTTCCCAGTGGCAGCTCATCTGGTGGAAATTTCGCAAACATCGCTTGGCTGTTATCAGCCTATGGGTGGTTGTTGCTTTGTACATAATCTCGTTTTTTGCGGGATTTTTCGCGCCCAAAACAGCAGACCCATCAAATTTGCAGACTCCTCGATATACCCCACCGGGTTATGCAGAACAGTCAAGGTATGTAAATGCGCCTCCCATGCCCATCTATTGGATCGATGACGGTGTATTTGCGCCCTATGTCTATGGCTACAAAAAATCACGCGATCCCAAAACGTTGGAAGAAACCTTTGTGATTGATTACGACCGGAAGATCAAACTTGGATTTTTCGTGCGCGGCGATATTTATATGGTCGGGCTGCATGGTATCCCGATTTCACCACTGAACAATTTGAAGGTCACTTGGGATGTTCATTTTTTCGGGCCCATCAACCCGGCTGATCCTTTTTATCCCTTCGGCGCCGACGATGTTGGACGCGATATGCTCAGCCGTCTGATCTATGCCTCGCAGGTATCGTTATCTGTTGGGCTGGTAGGTGTCGTGCTGAGTATGCTGTTGGGTGTTTTCCTCGGCGGCTTGTCGGGATTGATAGGCGGTTGGCTGGATAACCTGATCCAACGCATGATTGAGATTCTGCGTTCAATCCCGGACATTCCTCTCTGGATGGCGTTGGCGGTGGCTGTGCCACCCAAAACCGACCCGGTGTTAGTCTATTTTGGGATTACGATCATTCTTTCACTGCTGCGCTGGACGGACATGGCGCGGGTGGTACGCGGCAGATTCCTGTCTCTTCGGGAAGAGGATTTTATCCTCGCCGCCAAGTTGGATGGTGTTCCGACCCGACGCATTGTGATGCGCCACATGGTGCCATCATTTATGAGCCACATCATCGCCTCTATGACCTTAGCGATTCCCGGCATGATCCTAGGGGAATCGGCGCTAAGTTTTCTAGGGATTGGGCTGCGTGCCCCGGTGGTAAGTTGGGGGGTGATGCTCAACAAAGCGATCAATGTTGCGGACATCGCCCAGTTGCCATGGATGCTGCTGCCGGGCGCAGCTATTTTCATCACCATACTGGTATACAACTTTTTGGGTGATGGTCTGCGCGATGCGACGGATCCTTACCATTGATGAGGGCGGGTTACAGGTTGTTCACCGCCTTTTCGGATCACCAAAAAACAGATTAAGGATTGGAAAACCTGCAACATGCCGGACGTTTCGTCAGATTTACTGCTTGAAGTACGTGACCTCAAACTGCACTTTTTTGCCGATGAAGGGGTGGTAAAAGCGTTGGATGGCATCAGCTACACCATCCAACGGGGTAAGACCCTATGTGTGGTTGGTGAAAGTGGCAGTGGAAAGAGTGTTGCTGCCCGCGCCATCCTTCAGATTGTGCACAAACCCGGCAAAATTGTTGCCGGTCAGATCGTCTATCACAAACCATTGCCACAAGGTGGGAAGGAGACGATTGAAATCACGGCTTTAGCCCCGCGCAGTTCGCAAATCCGCGCCATCCGAGGTAAAGAAATATCCATGATCTTTCAGGAGCCGATGACCTCCCTCAGTGCGCTTTACACAGTGGGCAACCAGATTATGGAGACGATCCACCTGCACGAGGATGTTTCTAAGGCCGAGGCGCGCAATCGGGCAATTGAAATGCTTCGCCGAGTAGGTATCCCCAAACCCGAACGCCGGGTGGATGAGTATCCTTTCCGCCTTAGTGGGGGGATGCGTCAACGGTGTATGATTGCCATGGCGCTCTCCTGTAACCCCCAGTTGCTCATCGCGGACGAACCCACCACAGCCTTGGACGTAACCACACAAGCCCAGATTCTTGATCTGATGCGTGAACTCCAAGAAGATTATGGAATGGCGATTCTTTTTATCACCCATGATCTGGGCGTTGTGGCTGAAATTGCCGATGATGTCGCCGTGATGTATTTGGGGACAGTGGTTGAGCGGTGTGATGTGGATACACTCTTTAATAACCCAGCACATCCCTATACCAAGGCCCTGCTTAAATCTATCCCCAAAATCACCCCTGAGCGCCAACGCCTGAACGCAATTCGGGGATCGGTACCTAACCCGTTTAATCGCCCTCGAGGATGTCCCTTTCACCCCCGCTGCGATCATGTGATGGATGACCTGTGCCGTCAAGCAATGCCTGTAACGATCCAATTGTCTCCGCACCATCAGGCGAGCTGCTGGTTGTACGATTCGGTCAACGACCGGGAACAACCTGCACCACCTCAATTATCCAAATCGGAGGTGACCCGATGAGTCATCCGAATCACCCCCATTTACCGGACAAGGAAAATCCTCAGAGGGCCCACGATGCCCCCAATGGAATCATCTCCGACCCGGTGAGGCTTCAAGCAGCGCCGATTTTGGAAGTGAAGAATCTTAAGATGCATTTTACGCGCCATCGGGGTGTATTTGGGCGCGAGATGCACTACACCAAAGCCGTAGATGATGTAAGCTTCATCATTCGGCGTGGGGAAACTCTGGGACTGGTGGGCGAAAGTGGCTGCGGCAAAACCACCATTGGACGGTGTATCATGCGCGCCTATCAACCTACAGGGGGACAAATCCTCTATTATAAAGGTACTGAAAATTCTCAGGCGGTGGATTTGGCTCAGTTGAGTGTGCAGGACTTGGTCACCTATCGACGCGAAATCCGCATGATCTTTCAGGACCCCTACTCCTCGCTCAACCCCCGTATGACCGTTTTTGAGATCGTGAGCGAAGTGTTACGGGTGAATCACCTTGCCACAGGGAGCGAGCTACAGGATCGAGTCGAGCTGCTTCTGAAGCAGGTAGGTCTGCGCCCTGAATATATGCGCCGTTATCCTCACGCCTTCAGTGGCGGGGAACGCCAGCGGATTGTGATCGCCCGGGCTTTAGCCACCAATCCACGCCTGATTATTGCGGATGAACCGATCTCTGCGCTCGATGTTTCGATCCGCTCTCAAATCCTGAATCTGTTGCAGGACTTGCAGCAGGAACTCGGTCTAACCTACCTGTTTATCTCGCATGATTTGAGCGTGATCCGCCAAATCTGTGATCGGGTGGTGGTGATGTATGTGGGAAAATTGGCTGAAACAGCCGATGCCGCCACGTTTTATGCTCATCCCAAACACCCTTATACTGAAGCGTTGTTATCCAGTGTTCCTATCCATAATCCCCGTCTGCGGGCGAAAAAACAGCGCATCCGCCTAACTGGAGAGATTGCAGATCCAGCAAATCCGCCGAGTGGCTGTTATTTCCATCCACGCTGTCTCTATGTGCAGGATCGCTGTAAACACGAACCCCCACCTTTGTATCCCATTGAAGATTCGGATTCAAAAGGGAATCAGGTGGAACACTTTGTATCCTGCCACTTTGCCCAGACCTTACAACTGCGGGGCACGGTGTCTCAGGAATCTGACACCTAAAAACGACACAAAACGATTTATCAATCAAAGGAGAGCCTTGTGAAATTTAACCATGGTCACTGGGAACTGCTTCCCGGTGTCAAAGGGATATATCCTACAACCCTGACTGACGTCTCCCTCGAAACAGGCGCACTGGTCATTTCCGGTTATGATCACGAAGTCCGTTCCCGTAATGACTACATCCACGGGACGCTGCTTACCCTGCGTTTTACGGCACCAATGCCCGACGTAATCCGGGTGCAAGTCACCCATCAGAAAGCCCGTCGGGTGCAGCACCCCGCCTTTGATCTGAACTATGAACTGACAAACCCACTGGTTGTCGTTGGGCAAGATGAGACCCACGCTTGGCTGAAATCAGGCTCAGTCTCGGTAGTTGTGCCCCTTAAGGCACCCTTTCAGTATGCTTTCCAACGGGACGGTGAATACCTCACCGGGAGTGCCCAGAAGGGGCTTGGTCTCTTTATTAAAGAGGGCGAAACCTACCTCCGGGAACAACTCTCCCTGCTGCCGGGTGAACCTGTCTACGGATTCGGCGAACGGTTCGGCACCTTCGTCAAAAACGGCCAAACTATCGAAATATGGAACGAGGACTGTGGCACCGATAATGAGCTCTCGTATAAAAATGTCCCCTTTTATCTTACCAATCGGGGCTATGGTGTCCTTGTAAATCATCCGGGGTGGGTTTCGTTTGAGGTCGCCTCTCATTTTGTAAATGGGGTGCAGTTTGCAGTTGCCGAACATAAACTGGACTACTACTTATTTGGGGGGCCCACCCCCAAGGATGTTTTGGGTCAATATACCGCCTTAAGTGGGCGACCTGCATTGCTGCCAGATTGGTCCTTTGGGTTGTGGCTTTCGACATCCTTCACCACCAATTACAACGAGCAGGACATTCTTGCCCACATTGAACGCATGGAATCACTGGGGATTCCGGTCGGCGTATTCCATTTTGACTGTTTTTGGATGAAGGAACTGACGTGGTGCAGCCTCCTGTGGGATGAGCGGTATTTCCCTGATCCTGTTGGAATGCTCAAACGGATCAAGGCAAAAGGGGTCAAAATTTGTTTGTGGATCAACCCCTATATTGCTGAAACCTCAGCACTGTTCGATGAAGGCGCGGCGAACGATTATTTCCTGCACGCCCACAATGGGGATACTTATCAACAGGACTACTGGCAGCCGGGAATCGGGTTTGTTGACTTCACCAATCCAGCAGCCCGCTCATGGTATGCCAGCAAGCTCAAAACGCTTGTCGAGATGGGGGTGGATGCGTTCAAAACCGACTTTGGAGAACTTATCCCGACAGATGTTCGGTATCATGATGGTTCAAACCCGGAACGAATGCACAACTATTACACCTACCTCTATAACCAAACGGTCTTTGACCTCCTCAAAGAGGTCAATGGAGAAGGTCAAGCGGTGGTTTTTGCCCGTTCAGCAACCTGCGGCAATCAGAAATTTCCCCTCCATTGGGGCGGGGATAACAGCTCAACCTACCCTTCAATGGCAGAAACCCTGCGCGGTGGCTTATCCTTAGGCTTGAGCGGCTTTGGATACTGGAGTCACGACATTAGCGGGTTTGTGGGCACAGCTACACCGGATCTCTACAAACGGTGGGTGGCGTTTGGATTGCTCTCTTCACACAGCCGCTTGCATGGCAATACCAGCGTGCGTATGCCTTGGACCTTTGACGATGAGTCAGTAGAGGTGCTGCGCTTTTTTAATGATCTCAAAGCACATCTGATGCCCTATCTTTTGGATATGTCCCGCGAGGCGCACGATCACGGCCTGCCCATGCTGCGGGCGATGATGCTGGAGTTTCCCGATGATCCCACTTGCAAGCATCTGGATATGCAGTATATGTTAGGGTCATCCCTACTGGTTGCACCCATTTTTGACCCGAATGGGTATGTTTTGTACTATCTGCCGCAAGGCGAATGGCGTAACTTGTTCACCGGCACCATCCGGCAAGGAGGTGTTTGGATCAAGGAGCAGCATGGGTACTTCAGCTTGCCCTTATGGGTTCGCACCACTGCGGCTGAGCACTGGCAATGCTTAACAGAAAAACCGACAGCGCAAAAGCCACCAACAAACTAGAGTCTGTCGGTGGTCGGTGCGCTGGTACTCGCAGTGTATCAGCTTAGAGTATAGTGGTATTGACTGCACGATGGCGTCCGTCTGTCAGTGCCAAATTTTGATGCAATGACCCTCGTGTTTGTGGGCTGCTTTGGGCCTTGATCTTTGATCGGGGATGAGGGCAGCCCTTCGACCTAAATATCTACCCCCCTCACCAGCCTTCCGTTATAATCCTTGGCTTGACCCTTCAACTGCCCTTTGGAGTGCGCCCCATGCTTGAACATCCCCCAGTCAAAGGTAAACCCGTCGATTTTTTTGTGACCTGCATTGTGGACATGATCTACCCCCAGACGGGCATGTCTGCGGTGGAGGTATTGGAGCGTCTTGGGGTTACGGTAAGGTTCCCCGAAGCGCAAACCTGCTGTGGTCAGATGGGTTTTAATGGCGGTTTCCGGGAGGAGGCCAAAGCTGTCGCCATCCACGTTTTGAAGGTCTTTCAAAAGTCCGAAGTCATTGTCACCCCTTCTGGTTCGTGCGCGGCGATGGTGCGTGAGTATTACCCTCAACTCTTTGAACATGATCCCCTTTGGCGGGAGCAGGCGCTTCGGATCGCTTCGATCACATGGGAACTCACCGAATTTATTGTGGATGGTCTGGGTATCACCGACGTAAAAGCCGCACTGCGCCGCCCCCGCACTTTTGCCCTTCACGATTCTTGTCACGGGCTTCGGGGCTTGGGGATCAAAACCCAACCCAGAGCACTGCTCCAGAACCTCTCCAATGCGACTCTGAGTGATCTTCCCGGGGCTGAGGAGTGCTGCGGATTTGGGGGGCTTTTTGCGGTCAAAATGCCGGAGATCAGCGCGGCCATGCTCAATCATAAAGTGAGTCACATTGAGCAGTGCCCCGCCGATCTGATCGTGACCTGTGACGCAAGCTGCCTGACTCAGATCAATGGTGGCTTAAGTCGGTGCGGTTCAGGCAAGCGGGTGGTGCATATCGCGGATGTATTGTCTGGTAGAATCGAGGATTGATCCTCAAATGAAGGACTGAACCCATAAAGCCCCATGAGGGCGATTGCACGAGATTTTGGCGCTCACAGACGGGCAATGCAGGTGTTGTCCCTACAGTACCGCATATTTTTGGGGACAAAGAAGACCACATGCCTTCGTCCAAGTGCATCACTGTTCCCGATTGATCCCCCATGAGACATCTGTTAAACTTGGCTTCAGCAGGGGAGTCTAGGTGAACTGGACTGAGAGGGTGTCTGAATCACGACACCGACCCTTGAACCTGATCCGGGTTATACCGGCGGAGGAAGCGCTTGAGAGATCGCCCCCTCAACCACCTATCCGCTGGAAAGGTGGTTTTTTATTAAATGGACTGTCTCATTTTTGCCAATGGTGAGTTGTACGATGGTGAAGCGGTTCAGACCGCGATTCGCCGACATCAGGCAGCCCCTACGGAATCCCGTTTGGTGATCTGCGCCGATGGTGGGCTGCGCCATGCACTAGAGGTTCAGGTGACCCCCGACCTGATCATTGGCGACATGGATTCGGTGGACTTCTCCAATCTCGAGACCGAAAAACGTGCAGGTGCCGAAATCCGAGTCTACCCAAGCGCCAAAGAAGAAACCGATCTCGAACTGTGTCTGTTGGCTGCGGCAGAGCACAACTGCCAGCAGATCACCATCCTCGGTGCGGTGGGGGGAAGATTAGATCAAACCCTGAGCAACATTTACCTGTTGGCCCTACCTGTCCTTAAAGGCCGCGAGGTACGTTTGGTGAGTGGCCGCGAGACCTCGTGGTTGGCCTTCCCCGGCGAGAGTTTGATCAAAGGGGCACCCGGTGACACCATATCCTTGATTCCCCTTGCATCCTCAGTAGTAGGCATCCTTACCGAAGGTCTGCATTACCCTTTGCGGGGAGAAACCCTTCATGTCGGCCCAGCGCGAGGGGTGAGTAATGTTCTAGACGTTTCTGAAGCTCGGTTGTGGTTCGGTTCTGGGCTGCTGCTGATCGTCCACACCTTAGGGCGGGCCTAATGCACCGGAGATCGTGGAGTCAAGCTCGACTTGTACCACCCGCGCTGACATCACTAGTTTTGATCGGGGTGTGGGAACTGCTCACCCGGTTGGACACCTCAAAAGTGCGCCTGCTCCCCGCGCCCTCGGAGATCGTAAGGGCTATGGTGCGTGATTCAGGACCCCTTCTGAGCCAACATGTACCTATTACCCTTCTTGAGACCGTCATTGGGCTAGGTATCGCCATTGTGCTGGGTGCCGGTTTAGCCGCTCTGCTTGATTTTTCAGCCCTCCTCAAACGGGCTGTATACCCTCTTCTGATCATCTCTCAGACTGTGCCCCTTGTGGCTATTGCGCCAGTGTTGATCTTGCTTTTTCGTTTTGGCATCACGCCTAAAGTGGTGACGGTGATCCTGTTCACCTTTTTTCCGATCACGGTATCCCTGATCGATGGATTGTCCGCAACGGACCCTGATCTGGTAGCACTGCTGCGTTCGATGGGCGCACGACGCGGCCAAATCTGGCGTTTGATCCGTCTGCCAGCAGCTCTCCCTTCCTTTTTTAGCGGACTGCGCATCGCCGCTACTTACGCCATGAGCGGCGCTATCATCGGCGAATTCATCACGGCTCAGTATGGGTTGGGGCGTTACCTGCGAAGCAGCTATAACAGCGGCAGGTTGGATGGAGCCTTTGCAGCCATCGTGATCACTGCTATCCTCAGCATTATCATGGTGGCGCTGGTGCGTCTGCTGGAACATCTCATGCTGCCATGGTTTTTTGCCCAGTCACGCCGCGCTGGTTGGGACGAGCCGGGAATCTACTGACCGTTGGTGTTATAGGGGTCCTAGAGACCATTTAAGAAGGACATCTGTTACCGGGTTTGCCTTCACCTTCCAGCCTGTTCTGTTCACCAACATGAGCCCTCATCGAGTCCGGGATCATCGTCCCCACTTAGACCGATTGATAGCTCGTCGTAGCGCCAAATCG
>JACSRJ010000122.1 GCA_014879835.1 Anaerolinea sp. | reverse complement strand
GGGGGGGATGCCTTATGAGCCAGCATCCCCCTGAACGACAGAGCTTACTTCGGTAGTTCTGCCTTGGCGTCATCCAGAATCTTGTTGGCGAACTCTTCCAACTTCGCTGAGTAGTCCTCGTACTTGTAGGTGCCAGCGCTGGAGTTGGCAAACATGTACCACATGTTCACGTCTTTATCATTGCCGATGTCAATGCCGGGCTTGCCTTCCCAACGGGCATTGATGTATCCGGGGACGATCTTGGCCAGTGATTCGACCAGACTGTTGTCCAGTTTTTCCAAAGCCATACGCAGACCGGCCTTTTCGCCCACAATGGACAGATACAGGTCAATGGTTTCAGCGTTGACGGAGACGGGCATTCTGGTGGGCACCCCGCCCGCATCCTTGGCCAATGCAGCTTCTTTGGCATAGCCTTCTTTAGAGAAGGTCATCCACTTGGCGAAGTCATAGGCTGCGGCAGCATCGGCTGCGGTCTTGGAGACGACCAAAATATCGGTCACCATGGCCTGATTACCGCCGGGAACACCCACAAAGTCCCAATTGAAGGTCGCTTTTTTGGCATAGTCGGGGATCGCCCAACCACCATCCCAACGCACCCCGGATTCCTGATTCAGGAACAGTTCCCACGGGCCGGTGGACTTAAAGCCCTTCTTCTGATCGTCATTGAGACCCTGCCACGTGTGGGACTTCATCTCGGTGGATTTGGCCACCGCAGCCTTAAAGGCGGCGGAATTGTAGTTCATGTGTGTCCCATCGAAGCTGAACCACTTCAGGTTGCTGTCTTGGCTGCTGGGGTACCAACCAAGGATGAATTCCATTTCATCCAGCCCCAACTTACCCTTGGCCACATCGGTCAAAGCGGTTGCTGCGGCGAAGAAATCATCAGCCGAAACGCCATATTGAGGGGCATCGAGGTTGGCGGCTTCAAACAGGTCTTGGTTGACGAAGTAACCCATCACAAACTGTGCGGCAGGCAGCCCCAAGATCGCGCCGGAGTAGGACACCGCATCCTTCAGAACCTGCGGCACATTAGCCCAATCAGGGTCATCTTTCACCATCTCGCTCAGATCCGCCGCCCAACCATTCTTGACATAGTAGGGCATGTTGTCGGCCATGAACACGTCGGGGAGCTGCCCCTTGGCCGCATAGTTGGTCAGTTTTTCATCCCAACGGCCATCACCAGACATATCCACAAATTCGACCACCACATCGGGGTGTGCTTCCACGTAGGCCGCAATCAGTTGACGCTGAAGGTTGTTCTCCTCAGCCGTGCCCACATTCCAGTTGGCATAACGCAGGGTGACTTTGGCGTTGGCCGGTTTGACAATGGCGATCAAATTGACGGCCAGAACCACAACCATCACGAGGGTTAAAAATTTGCCGAGCGGTTTCATTATCTTCATCTCCTTGTAAAGCTGGCTAAGTTGAAGCGCTTACACGCTTCCTCCGGCAGTAAAATCCTAGAACGAACATTCCGGTTGATTTTGCTTGGTGAGAAGCCATTCCTTTTCTTTTTGTGAGTTCTGGGATAGACTGTCGTCGGTGAAGTGAAACATTTCACTTCACTCCGAAGCTACCATAAGTGATTATTTTTGTCAAGCAGTGATTTTGGTGTCATCGTATTCGCCTATACCCTTCGTGCATCGGGTGGTTTGTAGCTGGATACCTGCCCCTGTCAGAAGGCCGATGGGTGAAGCGCTTTCAGCCCGACACTTGCCTCATAGGATGCGCTATGTCTCAAGAAACCGAAGCCTTTATCAACCACTTGATCGCCCAGATGACCCCGGAGGAGAAAATTGGTCAGCTCAACCAATACTCCGCCGACCCTGAACTCGCCCCTGATCTCCTTCGACAGGGCAAAGTGGGATCGCTCTTTAACGCCTCCGGGGCCTTGACTGGACATGGTTTTTCCGATTCCGGGAACGCCGAGATCAGCAATCACTTTCAGAAAATCGCCCTTGAATCCCGGCTGAAAATCCCCCTGATCTTGGGACGCGATGTGATTCACGGATTCCGCACCGTGTTTCCGATTCCGCTGGCTCAGGCTGCGGCCTTCAACCCTGAACTGGCCAGTGAAGCCGCCTCCGTGACCGCCCGCGAAGCGACCGCTAATGGCATCAAGTGGACTTTTGCGCCCATGTTGGACATTGCCCGTGATCCCCGTTGGGGGCGGGTGGCAGAGGGCAACGGAGAAGACCCCTTTTTGGGCGCGCAGATGGCTGCGGCAGTGGTTAAAGGCTTTCAGGGGGATCGTTTTTCGGCTCCGGATAAACTGGTGGCCTGCGCCAAACATTATGTGGGCTATGGCGCTGCCGAAGGTGGACGTGATTATGAAAATGGGGAAATTTCTGAGCCAACCCTTCGGGATGTTTACCTGCCACCCTTCCGTGCTGCCATTCAGGCGGGGGCAGGTACGGTCATGTCGGCCTTCATCGACCTCAATGGTATCCCGGCTACCGCTGACCGCCGCCTTCTGACCGAGGTTCTGCGGGGGGAATGGGGCTTTGAGGGTTTTGTAGTCTCTGACTGGGAATCGATCAAGGAATTGATCGCCCATGGGGTGGCGGAGGACGAAGCCCACGCCGGACTTCTTGCGTTGAAGGCCGGGCTGGATATGGACATGGTGAGCGGGGTCTACCACAACACCCTCGGTGAGAGCCTGCGTCAGGGGAAGATCAGCCCGGAGATTCTTGATGAGGCGGTTCGGCGCATCTTACGCATCAAACACCGCGCTGGGCTGTTTGAACATCCCTTCACGGATACCACCCGCATCTCACGCGATATCCTCACCCCGGAGGCGCGGGCCCTCGCCCGGACGGCGGCCCGCCAGAGCATGGTGCTGCTCAAGAACAACCACAACCTGCTGCCCCTGCAAGGTTTTCGGCGGATTCTGATCGCGGGCAATTTCATCCATGCTCGTGGGGAACTTTTTGGAACGTGGACACCTGACGGGCGCAGTGAGGATGTCACCCCCTTGGATGAGGCTTTACGCCACACGACCCCCAAAGGAGTCGAATTGTGGTTTGCCGATTCGCCTGATCTAGCCCAAAACCTAACCCATTATGTGGATGCAGTAGTACTGCTGATCGGTGAACATCCGGCGCGATCCGGTGAGAACTGCAACGTGAGTGACCTCAGCCTGCCCCCCGGTCAGGCCGAATTTGTGGAGGCCGTGGCAGGGCTGGGCAAACCCTTGACGGTGGTCATTTTTGCAGGGCGTCCACTGGCGATCACCCGCCAGATCAGCCAAGCCGATGCGGTGCTGTACGGCTGGCATCCGGGCATTGAAGGGGCGGCCGCATTGGGTGAACTACTCTTTGGCACGGAATCGCCTTCTGGGCGTCTACCGATCACCTTCCCCCGCGCCACCGGGCAGGTTCCGATCTACTACAACCGCAAAAACTCAGGGCGTCCGATCCGCAACGAAGGGTTGTTCCGCACCCGTTACCTTGACCTGCCCCCAGTGCCGCTCTTTCCCTTTGGTTTTGGCTTAGGTTACACCCAATTTGAGTATGCCAACCTCAAGTTGAGCCATGAGACCTTGCGGGGCACGCTCGAAGTGAGCGCGGAGGTGACCAACACTGGCGCTCGCCCCGGCGTAGAAGTGCCGCAGCTTTATGTGCGCGATCTGGTGGGGTCGCTCACCCGCCCTGTGCGTGAGTTGAAGGGCTTTCAGCGCGTCCTGCTTCAACCGGGCGAGACTCAACGGGTGCGTTTTACCCTGCAAGAGGCGGATCTCGCCTTCACCCGATCCGATGGCACCTTTGGGGTTGAGCCGGGGGGGTTCCATGTGTGGATCGCCCCAGACAGCCAGCGCGGGTTGCAAGGCGAATTTCGGTTGTAGATCAAGTCCCTGATCCCCCTTTGATCACAGATCGAAGGGGGACAAGAGCGCTGAAGGCAAACCTGCTGTCCACTTTTGCGCCCCTCAATCATCAGTGCTAGGATTAGCAACCATCAATTGAGGGTCTTTGACCACGGCATATGAACCAAGTTGACTCGATTGGGGACAACTCCGAAGCGCTTTCTCCGTTAGAGCAGCGGGCCCGCCGCCTTGCTCGAACCCTTCCCCCGGATTTGCTCGAAGCCTCCTTCACCTGCCCCCTCTGCAACGTTCAAACCCCCGCCCGGGGCATCCGTGCCCGACCCTTGCAGGGCGTTGATCAAGGGCAGTGGCAGCTTGTTTTTGTATGCCCCGCCTGTGGGCTGATCACCGCCTTCGATGCGGGTCAGATCACCCCAGAAAAAATCACCTTTGCCCGCGATTCCCAACGCGAGGATTGGTGGAATGAACTGCGCAGTTTTAAAAACGCACCCCGTTCAATTCTCCCCAAACACGTCCATGAAAGTGGTCTGCGTGAGTTCTGGGGCACCTTTCTCCTCACTTTTGTGACGTGGATGCTGTTGATCGGCACTTTTAACCCTATCGATGTGATCTGGGGTGTGGTGGTCAGTGTGGTGTGCGCCCGCTTCACGTTTCGCTATGCGGGTATCTCTTTGCCCAAGGGTGTTTTTCAGCCGGCCCGATTGGGGGCGCTTTTGGCCCTTTTGGGCGAATTTGTACGCCAGTTGGTGGTTCAAAATGTGAGCCTTTCGATGCGGGTGCTGAACCCCAACCTGAAGATTCGCCCCGGCATCGTGGCCATCCCTACCCGTCTGCGCGGCGATCTGCCTTTGACCCTTGTGGGCAGCCTGAGCACCTTGACCCCGGATACAGTGGTGATGGATATTGATCAGCACCGGGGCATTATGTACGTCCACTGGATCGATGTGCGCACCACCGATCCCGAAGCAGCTTATCAACTGATCAGCGCCGGTCTCGAAGAGAAGATCAGCCGATGGCTGGTATGAACCTGATTCCCAGATAACCCAGCCGTAAAGACGGTAAAAGGATAGGGACAACCAATGAATCATACATGGGAGTTTGTGGTGTGCATGGGGTTGAGCATTCTGATGATCGTCCTGTGCTACCGCTTGTGGCGGGGCCCAACCACCGGAGATCGAATGCTGGCGCTGGAGACGATGGGCGCGTTAGGGGTATTGATCCTGATCGCCCTAAGTGTGATCGCTGAGCGCACCATCTACCTTGATCTGGGGGTGCTGCTGGCCTTGTTCAGTTTTCTGGGAACCCTCGTTTTTGCCCGTTATCTCGAACGCGGTTTGATCCAGTAAAGGGCATTTATGAACCTGCTTGATCTGCTGATTCTGGCACTGTATCTGGGGGGATTCTTTTTTAACCTCAGTGGGGTAATCGGGATCATCCGCCTGCCCGATCTCTACTGTCGCCTGCACGCCAGTTCTAAAAACACCTCTTTAGGTTCCACCCTGATTATCATGGGGCTGGCCCTGCGTCAGTTTCAGATGGGCGAGATTCCAGCGGGCATCAAGGTGATCCTGATCGGCACCTTCATCCTCACCACCACCCCCATCGGCTCTCATGCGCTGGCCCGGGCGGCCTACAAGTATGGGGTGCCCTTATGGGAGGGCACTGTGGTCGATCAGTACGCCAATGCCCCGGAGATCAAAGAGGCTTGAATCATGTTTGAAGTGATCAACCTCCTTCTGCTGGGTGGAACCCTGATCACCGCTATTTTAACCGTCCGTGTGAAGCGGGTCTTTGATGCGGTGGTCGCCTTTTCGGCGATGGGCACCTTTTTGACCCTGCTCTTTTTTCTGCTGCAAGCGCCGGATGTCGCCCTATCCGAGGCGGCCGTGGGGGCGGTGGCGGTGCCTATGGTCTTGCTGATCGCCATCGCCAAAATTCGGGGGCTGCTCAACAACCCAATGGAGGTTGATTAGGATGATTCAGCGTGCGCTGCTGCTGATTGTGGTGATCATTTTGGGAATTGCGCTGGTGATCGCCTTCAGTGAGGCAAAGGTCACTACTGCCCCGCTGGAGCCAGTGGCACAGGTCTATGTAGATCGCACAGTGGCCGAGACCAGCGCTACCAATGCGGTCGCGGCCATCAACTTCGACTGGCGGGCCTACGACACCATCGGTGAAGCCTCGATCCTGCTGACCGCCGTCACCGGGGTGACAGCCCTAATGCGGCGCTATCTCGAACGACGTCGAGAGCGAGGCACTTCGTAAGTAAGGGTATGTTTTAAGGTGGACGGTTATGCTTCAGAGTCCAAGATCGCGCCAGCGCGAACGTCGCATCGAACGCCAACCGGAGATGACCATCATCACCCGCACCATCATTCGGGGGCTGCTGCCGGTTCTGGTGGTGTTTGGGGTGTATATCGTCACCTATGGACATCTGACTCCCGGCGGTGGCTTTCAGGGTGGGATGATCCTCGTTGGGGCAATCATGAGCTTTTATTTGGCCTATGGTTTTAACATCATACGCCAGTTTCACGAGGATGATCTCGATCTGGCGGAGCATATCGGGGCGTTGGGGTATTTA
Organism: Anaerolinea sp.; assembly: GCA_014879835.1. Lineage (GTDB taxonomy): Bacteria > Chloroflexota > Anaerolineae > Aggregatilineales > UBA2796 > UBA2796. The sequence goes on along the minus strand of JACSRJ010000122.1, from coordinate 13,004 downwards.
TTCACAGGGCTGATCGGCATTTTTGCCGGGGGTACTTTCCTGTACAATGCCCTCAAGGGTGGCCCCGCAGGCGGACTGCTTTCCGGCGGGATCATTTTTGTGCTGAACTTTGTGGTGGGTCTAAAAGTGGCTTCGGGGACACTGCTGGTGCTACTTATCTTACTTGAAGCGCTCCAGAAAGGGGAGTAGATCAGGGTATATGTTCTTTCTGAACTTTGTGGCCGCGATCCTGCTCTTTTTGATCGGGCTGTATGGGTTGATCCGGGCCCGTAATTTGGTGCGTATCCTGCTCAATCTAGGGGTCATGGAGAGTTCCACTTACCTGATGCTGGTTGCCTTAGGTTATCGCTCTGGGGCCACTGCGCCGATCTTTTACGAGCCTAAGATCGTCCCCGGTATCACCCCCACTGTTGATCCGATCATGCAGGCACTGGCCCTCACCTCCATCGTGATTGGGGTGGTTACACTGGCGCTGGCCCTCTCCTTGATCATCCACCTTGCCCGCCACTACCGCACCCTTGATGTGCGCCGCATTCGCCGCTTGCGCGGGTGATCACTTCTAGAAAGTTGGCCTTATGCCCCCCACCTTAAGTGCTGCCCCGGCCGCTATTCTGATTCCTTTGGGAACCGCTTTTGTGATGCCCCTTATCGGGCGTTTTGTGCGTCATTTTCGGCCTGCGTTGTGTATCGCCTCCCTGCTTTGCAGCGGTGTGGTGCTGCTTAGTCTGGGCGACCCTGTGTTGAAGGGCCAAACCCTTGTTTATTGGATGAGCAGTTGGGCACCTCGTGATGGTCTGGCCATCGGGATCAGCCTCTCAGTTGACGCATGGGGCTGGCTGATCGCCTTGATCACCGTGATCGTTGGGCTGGCCTCGGTCATTTATGCTGCGGGTTATCTTCGGGGCGAGACCGGTCATGAGACTTACTATGTGCTGGTGATGCTGCTGATCACGGGGCTGATCGGCTTTGCCCTGAGCGGCGATCTGTTTAATCAATTTGTGTGGCTCGAAGTCTTTTCGGTGGCGGCCTTCGCCTTGACGGCCTTTCACCCTGAACATGCCGAGTCTATCGAAGCCGCCTTTAAATACCTGATCACCAACTCCATCGCCGCTTTTTTTGTGGCCATCGGTCTGACCTTGCTGTACCTCAACACAGGGGCGCTTAATTTAGCCCATGTGGCCCGTGACTTTAAGCCCACCCCCGGCGGCATGATCGGGGTAGGGCTGCTGGTGGGTGGTTACGCCACCAAAGCGGCCCTTGTGCCATGGCACTTCTGGCTGCCGGACGCTCATGCAGCCGCACCTACCCCGGTGAGTGCGCTCTTCTCCGGGGCGCTGATCAAAATCGGGTTGTATGCTGTCGCACGCTGTGTCTTCACCCTTGTACCGCCGGGGCACAATGACCTTCTGCGCACCGCCCTGATCGGGGTGGGTACGGCCTCGATCTTTGTGGGTGGGGTGCAGATGCTCCACCAAAAGCAGATCAAGCGCATCCTTGCCTATTCGTCTGTGGCCCAGATGGGTTACCTGATAATCGGGGTGGGCCTTGGCAGTCCGGGGGCGCTGGCAGGGGCGGCCTTGCACGCTCTGCATCACGCGCTGGTCAAGTCGGCCTTGTTTATGGGTACAGGTGCAGTAGTGCGCCAGACGGACGCCCACACCCTTGATGAGTGCGGTGGCTTGGCCCGGTTGATGCCCATCACTTTTGTGTTGGTCAGTGGGGGGACCGCAGCGCTGGCAGGGATGCCTTTCAGCAGCGGTTATCTGGGCAAGTCGTTGATCACTGAGGCCGCCAAAGAAAGCGGCATGGACTGGCTCTCGCTGGTGGTGGTGGGGGCAGGGATATTCACCCTCGCGGGGATGCTGCGCCTGATCTGGCGGGTGTTTTTTGGGGAACACCGCACCACTGGGGCAGGCGGCGCGCACGAAGCACCCTTAATCATGCTCATGCCCATCGCGGCGCTGATGATCGGCTCCCTGCTGATAGGCTTTTCTGCGGAGGGCATGACCAAAAACTTAGGGGCATGGGCTGCGCACGCGCTCCAAAACCGCGATGCCTACATCGGTCAGGTGATGGAGGGCACAGTCCCCCCAGAATCCCTGAGTGCGCCTGAAATCCACCCGCCAGAACCGGGGGATATTTCTCACTGGGGTTCATCCATCTTGATTCTCGTGGGTGGCGTTGGTATGGCCTATCTCTCGCTGCGTAAACCTTTCAGCGCAGGCACCCTGCCCTACACACTGATTTATCAGGCGCGGCGGATAAGTTTGGCGCTGCGCCTGTGGCACACCGGGATTGTGACCGATTACGCGCTGTGGAACAGTGTGGGCACAGCGCTGTTGATCGTGCCTTTAATGATCCAGCGTTAGTTGAGGGGGTACCATGAGTCAGCAGCCTAACTCGCATTCGTCACATGAGGACGAACATCGTGAGGCCCATGCACACGAGCATGACCAAGAACACCGCCTCATTGAGGCGCTTAAAACCGAGGAGTGGTACAAGGAACAGGCACGCACCCTCAGCGAGCGTTGGGGTGAGCGGTTGGATCACTTTGATCTGCCCTGCCCCATCTGTCAGGGGGAACTGCTCTTTCAGGGATCACGGCGCAGCCCGATCTTTGAGTTTGCCGAAGGTGAACCGGGGGTGGTGCACCCCCTTAAACTGATGGCCATGACCTTTGTCTGCAACCGCTGTGGGTATACCGCCGACTTTGACACCGATCTGTTTAACCCGGCACGCTTAGCGGAGCTTCAAGGCGCTTCACCTGAGCAGGTGGCAGAGCTTGCGGTCAGAGATTATCGGATTCTGGTGCCCCTTTCGGGCACCGAAAAAAACGAGACCCTGCTTGATCTGGCCTCAATTCTCGCCGGTGAGCATCGGGGTGAGGTGCTGGCCCTCAATATTGCGGAGGGTCAGACTTCCCCTGATGCCCTCCATTGGAAGGTGCAGAACTACCGTCCCTCACTGGGCGATCCAGCGGTGATGCGTCTGCTGCGTGAAGAAGATAGCGATGTGGGCGCGGCCATCGTGCGCATGGCATCACGCCAGCAGGCTGATCTAATCCTCACGGGTTGGCGCGGTTGGAGTCGTGCGCCGGGGGCGGTCATGGGTACAGTGTTGGATACAGTCCTGAACGAAGCCCGCTGTGATGTGGCGGTGGTGCATGATCGGGGTATCCCCGATGTGCGCCGTATCCTGTTTCCGACGGCAGGTGGGCCAAACACCGACTCAGCGCTGCATATTGCCGCCGATCTGGCCAAAGCTTTTGACGCCGAACTTCACCTGCTTTATACGGCCGCAGTGGGAAACGCTGAGGACGAAAAACACGGACAGAGACACCTTCAGGGAATGGTGGAAATGCTCAGAGCGCCCGAACTTGCGGTGCGCTACGGTGAACTGGTCATCGAGACCCGCTTGATCACAGGCAGGGACTTTGTGCAAAGCATTGTGGCAGAATCCAGCGCTTATGATCTGATGGTGATCGGGGCGCCCCGGCGTACATGGCGGGGAACCCTTCGCCCCAATACCAAAATCGCCCGGATCATTCGCAACTGTACCCCTACCGCCATTGTGATCAGTTCTCGCCGCAGGGTGATCGGCTCTTGGGTGAAGCGCCTGTTAGCGGTCTCGCGTCGGTAGGCAGAACGCAATCCACCCAAAGGCCGGGTATTTCACAGTACATGGGCATACACCATGATACAATGGGTGCGTTTTAGCATTTTGCAAGCAGTATAGGGGGAAATACGTGACCGCGCTTAAGATGATGAATCTCGCACTGGCATTTTTGCTTGAGCTGGCCATGTTAGTGGCTTATGGTTACTGGGGGGTAAAGACCAGAGATGGCGATCTCTTGGGGTGGCTGTTGGCCTTTGGGGTGCCCTTTGTGATCATCCTGATCTGGGCCCGCTTTATGGCCCCCAATTCCAAAACACGGCTGAAAGGTGTGGCTTATTTGGGGATGAAGGCGCTTCTTTTTGGCGGGGCCGCGCTCGCACTGGTTGCTGCGGGGCAGCCCACCGCAGCCCTCATTTTTGTAATCGTGGCGATCCTCAATCAGATTCTGCTGATCGTATGGAAGGATGAAACACTAGGATGATAAGGGGCGTCTCGCGCCATCTACACGCGGAAAACGAGACGCCCTAAGGGGCTTACCGATAATGCTCTAAGGGGATTCCCAAAAAGCGTTCAAACAGGTGATGACGCCATACCCAGCGCTGCACCAACATCCACAACAACACAAAGACCCCGATGAACAGGTAATGTTCAATGGGCAGCACGATCAGCTCAAAAAAGCGCCTTAGGGGCACGATAGTGGTGATGATCATAAAGACCACCAGCATCACCCCGGCAAGGATGGTCGGGCGTTTATCAGGGCTGAGGTTATCGCCACCCACAAAAAATGGGATCGGCGGTTCCACAAAGATCAACAGCAGCAGCCCGCTGAGTACGGTGAAGGTGGTGAGCGCGGTTCGGGCCACAAAACCCGCTTTTTCAAAGAGTTCTACCGCTGCGGTGGGCACATCCGCCCCAAGACTCATATAACGCTGGAAGGTCTCGGTATCAGCCGGGCGCAGATCAAAGTGCAGGGCACCTTGGGCGGTGCCCACAAAGTAAAACAGGTAAACCAGAAGCCCAAAGACCGCTACCGTGACCGCTGAGGGAATCACAAACATCATGACCGCTTTGGTCAGGGCCACTTTGGGCGGGTTGGGACGGGCCCACGCTGCCAAAAAGAAAGTCGGAATGCCCACCGTGAGCAGGGTCAACAGGGAAACATGAGAGGGCACATAGGGAAAACCTGCCCCCACCACGGCACAAGCGAGGATCAACAGGGCCACAAAGGCCGCCCGGCTTAGGAACAGACGCAAAATATCGTACATGCCGCTGATGATCCGCTGCCCTTCTAAAAAGGCAGGGGGGAGGGCCTGAAACGAGTCGTTCAGCAGCACCATATCCGCGACCCCACGGGTGGCCGCGCTGCCGCTCTGCATGGCGATCCCTAGTTTGGCTTTTTTGAGCGAGAGGACGTCATTGACCCCATCGCCGATCATGGCCACATAGTAGTTACGCCCCAGCAGTGAATCGACCAGTTTCTCCTTCTGCTGCGGAGTGATCCGCCCAAAAACGGTATTCTCCTCCGCCGCCCGGATCAGCGCGTCTTCGTCCATAGCCGCCAGTTCCGTACCAGAGATGGCCCGCAGATCACCGGGCAGCCCGGCTTGTTTGGCCAAGGCCGCCACCGTATTGGGGTTATCGCCAGAAATGATCTTCAGTTGGATGCCCGCCTTGGCAAACCCTTCAAGGGTTTCTTTGAGACCGGGGCGAAGTTCATCGGTGAAGGTCAGAAAGCCCAGCGGCACAAGGCGAGCAGGTAGGACTGCATTGCCCGCCGGATCACGCAGGGTGGTGGCATCGGGGCCGTGGGCAAAGGTTACCACCCGCAGCCCCTGATCGGAGAAAACCTTGATCTGGGCTTCAAGGGCAGTGGTATCACCCAACGCAGGTTTGAGCATCTCCAGTGCGCCCAGCACATAGGCCCCCCGCCAAAGATGCTCACCGGGGGCAAAGATCATCGCGCTCCATTTGAGGGCGGAGGAAAAAGCCACCTCCTCCTGCAAAGGGCGTTTGGTGCCCTTGAGGGCGTAGGCAACTGCCTCCCCCGTTTTGTTGTTGGCGGTGGCGCTGTGGGCAAAATCCGCCAGCAATCGGAGCAGAGTCTCCTTGTCCATGCCCACTGGCTGCGCATCATGGTACAAGATGCGGTTGGCGGTGAGCGTACCGGTCTTGTCCATGCACAACACATCAACGTTGCTGAGCGACTCGACCGCGTTGGTTTGCTGCACCAGCGCCCCGCCGCCCGCGATGCGCAAAATACCGAGCGCATAGGCCACGATGATCATCAAAAACAGCCCGTTGGGCACTAGACCCGCCGTGACCGCCGCCATCTGGACACTGCGCACCAGTGGCAGTTGATACAGCACCGCCGAAGTCAAAAGGAGGAAGCCCAAAAAGGCGGAAAAGGCCATCAGGATGCGGATGAAGAAGTCCACATCACGCTGGAGCGGCGTCTTGACCACCTTAAAAGCGCGGGCGCTGGTGGCGATCTTGTGGGCGTAGCTGTCCGCACCCACCCGGGTGGCCTCGTACATCACCGTCCCTGTGACCACAAAACTACCCGAATTGACCTCACTGCTGGCGTGTTTTTGCACCAGATCGGATTCGCCCGTGAGCAGGGATTCATCCACCTCGATCATGCCTTCGCCAATGATCGTCCCATCGACCACGATCTGATCGCCAGCGCGCAGCACGATCAGATCGCCCACCACCAGTTCAGAGGGGTCAACCGTCTTTTCTTTGGCCTCACGGATCACGGTGATCTTCGGGCGGGTGAGCAGGGCAATCTCATCCAGTTTCTTTTTGGCGCGGGCTTCTTGGTAAACGCCGATCACGATATTCAGCCCGATCAAACCCACGCTCATCACGGCATCGGTGAAGCGCCCCAGCAGTACCAAGAGCGCGCCAATGATGAACAGGATATTGTTGATGAAGGTGAACACATTTTGCCGGATTATATCAGCGTAGGAGCGCCCCGTTTGCAGTTCAACATTGTTGCCCTGCCCCCGGTTGCGACGGATCACAACCTCCGCTTCAGAGAGACCTTGAAGGCTAGTTTGACTCATGGTTTACTCAATCTGGTATGGTGATGCGCATCGGGTCTATTATGGCACAGGTTGTCAGAAGCAGGGGCAGTGGCGGATGCCCTGTCGCCGTAGGGATGCCGTTCACGGTGTTCGGCTGCCAGTGCCAGATTTTCACGCAATCGCCCTACTGCTCAATACCTTGTCAGTATATCTACCCTAAAGCGCCTATATAATATCTTTTAGGGCTTTATCGTTGTCCGTTCTTTTTCAGATGATTCGACCATCCCTTAGAATCCAATAGAAGTTTTGAGAATCTCATGTTAAACGAACAAACCCTGCCGCAGATACTCACCCCCACCGAAATTGAGGCCATCGTTCAGCAGTCTCTTGAACCGCTCCCCGTTGATGGGAAGCGCGTCCTGATCCTCATTCCGGATGGAACCCGCAGCGGTGATCTGCCTCTGATGTTTCGCCTGATCACGGCGTCCCTTCGAGATCGGGTGAGTGCGCTCGATTACCTGATCGCCTTAGGGACTCATCAGCCCTTGTCACCGGCCCAGATCAACGCCCTTGTGGGTGCCGAAGATGCGGATTGGCAGGGCCCCTATGCCGGGGTGCGCGTCCTCAATCATGAATGGATGCGCCCTGAGACCTTCCTTCATCTGGGTACGATCAGCGCCGCCGAAATGAGCGAGATCAGCGAAGGAATGCTCAATCAAGCAGTCGAAGTACGGGTCAACGGGCTGGTCAACCAGTATGATCTACTCATTGTGTGTGGCCCGGTTTTCCCACATGAAGTCGTCGGCTTTTCGGGCGGAAACAAATATTTCTTCCCCGGCATCAGCGGACCAGAGGTGATCAACCTCTCGCATTGGCTGGGCGCACTCATCACCAGCTACCGGATCATTGGCACGCGGGGGGTCACCCCCGTGCGGCGGCTGATCAACCGCGCCGCAGGGATGATCCAGACCCCAAAGTACTGTTTTGCGATGGTGGTTGCACCCACCAAAAACGATCTGGTGGGGTTGTTTTTTGGAACCCCAGAAGATGCTTGGGCACAGGCTGTTGAGCTTTCGGCTCAGGTTCACATCAAATATGTGGATCGCCCCTATCAACAGGTGCTGTCGGTCATGCCCCCTCTGTATGATGACATTTGGACAGCAGCCAAGGGTATGTACAAGCTGGAACCAGTCGTCGCCGATGGCGGTGAGGTGATCATCTATGCGCCCCAGATCACCCAATTTAGTTATACCCATGGGGTGACACTGGCACAGGTGGGGTATCACGTCCGGGATTATTTCCTCAAACAGTGGGACAAGTTCAAGGATTTCCCCGGCGGGGTGCTGGCTCACAGCACCCATTTGCGAGGCATGGGCACGTATGATCCGGTCAAGGGTGAGCAGCCCCGCATCCGGGTGACGCTGGCCACGGGCATTTCGGCGGAGCGCTGCGCATCCCACAATCTGAGCTACCGCGACCCGGCGAGCATCATCCCCGCAGAGTGGGCAAACCGCGAATCTGAAGGGATTCTGCTGGTGCCTAAAGCGGGGGAAATCCTGTATCGACTGAAGGGTGGTTAGGTGAGGCGATTAGGCCCACACGCTCGGTCATTTACAGATCGGAACGCAGCGCTGCTAAAAATTCCTCCAAACGCTGGTGGTGAGGGCCTTTCCAATACAATTTATGGCAGTCCGTGCACTCCCAAAACTCATCGTATGAAGCGCGGGTGCGGGGCAAAAGCCGATCCATCACAGCGGCTTTATCCACCTGCTGCAACATACCATTACAAGCACCACAGCGGGCGGTGGCGGTGTCGATCTGATTCAGTAGGTTAAAGCGCAGCAGAACTTCGGCGAACTGCTCCCATGGGTTGGTCGCACGCACATAATGTCCCTGCGTGACGATCCCCCGTTTGAGCAGTCCCACATCACGGGTGAGCAAAACGCGCCCTTCCTCTGCGGAGATGCGGGCAAGCTCCTGATCGCGGTAATCCTCAGGATACAGGACGTCGATCCCCACCATGCGCATGTATGCGACCAAACGCCCCAGATGCACATCGGCCACAAATCGGGGCAGCCTATCGGGCAATTCCGAAAAATCCGGGGATTGAAAAACCGGGTACACATGCACCTGATCACCATCCCCAACGCGGTAAGTAAGGGGCACCGTCTCCCCGTTGACCACAATCCGATGGACTTCGGGGTGAGGCACCCCCGCAGCCTCGATCATATCCTTGACCGAACGCACCCCTTCAAAAGGATAATCAAAAGCAACCTGCCGACGGTGAGGCGCTAAAAAACGATTAAGATGGGCGTAAAAACGGAAGGTCGCTTGTGGCACAGTGATTAAGCTCCTGATCGCGTTTCAGGGAAAGACAGATCCCATCCCCTGATCACAGTCCTGATAACCGATAAGTATACCGAGATCATGGGTTTTTCTCATGAGGTAGGCATTACGCCCTAGATGCGGGTAAAGCTACTGTCGCCCCCTCGCCAGTTGTGTATAGAGAGGGGCATGGGGTAGGGTTCTTCTAGGGCGAGTGCTTAACGCCTAATCAGATCAATCCTTTAGAACAGCATATGGGGATCATTGGCTTTTACCCCGCTTGCGCTGCCAAAAGCTGGCGGTAAACGCCAGCCCGATTTAACAGACTTTGATGATCCCCAACTTCTACCACCCGCCCATGCGCCATCACGATGATCCGGGTGGCGCTGCGAATGGTTGAGAGTCGATGGGCGGCTACAAAAGTTGTTCGCCCCTGCATCAAACGCCCCAAGGCCTCCTGAATGAGCGCTTCGGATTGGGCGTCAAGGGCACTGGTGGCCTCATCCAGCACCAGAACACGCGGATCGCGGATCAGGGCGCGGGCAATCGCTAAGCGCTGCTTTTGCCCGCCCGAAAGCCTTGCGCCGCGTTCCCCAACCAGCGTATTCCAGCTTTCAGGAAGCTGCTCCACAAACTCCAGCGCGTTGGCCTGCTTCAGGGCCCAACGCAGTTTGGTATCATCCACTTGGAGGCTGCCGTAAGTCACATTCTCCCGGATGCTGCCTTCAAACAGGATGGTCTCTTGGGGCACCACTGAGAGCCAGCGGCGGTAGGTGCGTAGATCAAGGCTGTTCATATCGCGCCCGTCCAGCAGAATTCGGCCCGAAGTGGGGCGCATAAAACCAATCACCAAATTGAGCACGGTGGATTTGCCCGCGCCTGAATGCCCCACTACCGCGATGGTCTCACCGGGCTGAACGTCGAGCGAGAAGGCCTCCACTGCGTGTTCATCACCATCCGGGTAACGGTATCCTACCTGCTCAAAGGTGATCCGCCCTTCAACTGCGGTCACTGCGATCTTGCCTTCATTGTGTTCTAGATCAGGGCACTCCAGCACTTCACCAATAGAGCGAATGGATTCAAAGCCCCGGGCCACCATCGGGAACAGGTTCACCAAACCGAGGATGGCGTTCACCAACGAACCAAAATAACTGGTCAACAGCACCACACTGCCCACGCTGATGGTTAAGGTTTGGGTCAGGTACAGCCACGCTGCAAAGCCCAGTACCAGCATGTTCAGAAGCTGCATGATCACAAATGCGGTAGAACCAAAGGTCGCGTTGATCATGTCCAGTTCCAGCCCTGCGGCGCGCACATGGGAGAGATGCTCCCTGATCCGGCTCAACTCGTACTGTTCCTCCCCGTGGGCACGGGTGATGGGCACCAGTTGAGTCATCTCGTTGAGTTTGCTGGCCATCTACTCGATCTCGTGGCGGTGCTGAAGGTTGCGCCGCTGGATGGGCCGCCGCAAAAAGTAGACCACAGTGACCGCAAGGGGCACAGTCAGGGCATAAAAGACCAGAAACCACGGTTCCCGGCTGGCCGTTGCGATCAACGCTGCAACGATCCCTGATGAAAGCGAGAGGATCGGCTCAAAAACGCCCATCAATAGCTGCTGAACGGTCTCCACGTCACGCACTAATTTGGTTTGCAGGGCCCCCGGGCTTTGATGGGTGTAGTACCCGATGGAAAGGTGCTGCAAACTGCGGCAGATCGCGGCCCGCAAATTCATCTCTAGATTGCGGGTGGTGATGCTCAACAAACGCGCAAAAATGATGTGGTTGGGCGCATTTTGGATGATGATGAAGGTTAACAGACCCAAATACAAGGTCAGATCGGTCATGGGCTGCGGGGTAGGGTTGGTCAGGAGATCGATCACATTGGCCACAATCAGGGGCATCACCCATACGGGGCTGTGTTTGATGATCTGGAAGATCACCGCAATCCCAAGTTTGGCCCGATCTCCCCGGATCAGTTGAAACAAAGTGCGCAGGGGTGAAATACCCCGGTAGCGATTTTCAAGCATCGATGAAGCGATCATCAGGGAACCTACTCCGGCTGCGCGGGGCAGCAACCTTAAAACCCGGACGAGTCTACGACTCAGCGCCCTGAGACGCAATGGTCAGATCAGGGATAGACGGGCAGGCGGGGGAATCGATGATAGATAACCATGCGGGCAAACCCAAGCCAAGGTTTGGGTTCTTCGATGGGGGCAGGGTAGGTGAGAATGTCTTCCGGAGTGAACAATACGATGTAACTGAGATAGTCGGTCATCCTGATTGGGGCATCATCCATCCCGAACTGGCGAATCATGCCGACCTGCATCCGCTGCCGTTGAAACAACATCTCTGGCACCACCCCAGACGCTGAAAAGCGGATGATGCTTGGGGGCCCAAAGAATCGTACCATATGCCCAAGGGTCAGGTGTCCAACGGGGGAACTTCCCCTATAATCACTGAGAGTCAGCCACACCCCAGAGAGGCTGTTATCTTGGCTCGATCTCACTAGAATCACGTTGATCTGGTCATCCTGAAAGGTGCTGATGTGTTCATTACCGCCCTCGTACTGGATCAAATTGGCGGTGAGCGGGTGCAGCTTCAGACGGGCGACGGCTTCCTCAAAGGTCATTGCACCGGGGATCAGCCCAAAGAGGCAGAGTTTGGTGCAGTCCGTCCCATCTGGGTTGGTGAAGATCCGCCACAGGGGACTGGGATCATCCCGATGCGCCTGCCGCACCCCCCCGACCAAGGCGCTGAGAGCAGCGATCAGCGTCAGCGTCACAAGAGCAAGCCGTCGCATCAATCAGCACCCATGATCAATAGACATAACTGTTGGCGAAACGCAGCAGCGATTCCTGCCCGGCTTCGCGGGTGGAAACCCGGATGATCCAGTTGCCATTGAGCCACGCCAGTTCATAGTAGGTATAGGTGCTTGCGGCATATGTCCCAAAGCCATAAGGGATGCGGGCCTCAGGATGGAGCTTGAGGGTGGTATAACGCGAATCGATGGCCCCGGCCCGCGCTGGAAAGGACTCAAAAACGGTCTCAATGTTCTGTAAGGGGGCGCTCATCAACTGGACTTCGAGCTGAATGATTTTGCCCTCAAAATCAAGGTAGGTGGCAACCCCATGTCGGCTTGTGCCGGGGGTATCAAGGCTGTCTACCTCAAGGGATTTTCGGTTGTAATCCCCTGCCCGCTCCCGGAGGATCAACGGACCCGGGGTGTCATCGGCAAGGCTTTCACGACGCATGTTAAACCGTTCATCGATAGGGGAATGGTTGTTCACAAACCACAAACTGTAGACAAAAAGCAGCGCAGCCGCTGCCAACATCGAGATCACAATCAATTTGCCGCGCATAATCGGTCTCTAAAAGAAGACTCCTTCAGGCTGAATACACCGACCCAGATCATACCACTGAAGGCGGTCAGTACGGTATTTCTGGGTGCGGTATGGATCCCTCAGAGGCTTTTCTGCCTTGAAGAACGTATTTTTTAATGATATACTCCCTCCGATCACCATGCCCGGAGGGATGGCAGAGTGGTTGATTGCGGTGCTCTTGAAAAGCATTGTGGCGCAAGTCACCGGGGGTTCGAATCCCTCTCCCTCCGCCTGAATGGCCACTGCTTTTTGGGGATGGTTTTCAACAATTTGGGGAGGTGCCAGAGTGGTCGATTGGGGCCGCCTGCTAAGCGGTTACCGGGTAAAACCGGTCGAGGGTTCGAATCCCTCCCTTCCCGCCTTCATCAACCCTTTCTCTTGTGAGAAGGGGTTTTTGTTTGTTAGGCACTGGGCACAAGTTGAGGGTAAACGTCCCTCCCCCACGCTGCGCAAGGTCTGAGAAGCCATTTGAGAAGTCACCTTTCGATGTTTGACCTCATCCCCCCTGTACAACCGTTTCGCGGTGCCCGTCTCCAAGCTGGAGACGGGGGGAATAAGGTTCTTGAGGGGGCTTCCCTGTCGTGTCCTCGAACGTTAACCCCCAAAGAATCCGGCAACATCGTCCTCATTTTGATGATCCGATTTGGCGCTACGACGAG
>JACSRJ010000083.1 GCA_014879835.1 Anaerolinea sp. | reverse complement strand
CAGGGAGAGGTGTCACCGAAGGGTTATTCGCCCCTACCACCGTAGCAGCATCAGGCGTGAGCAGGATCGCAGTTGGGGTGACCCCACTTTCGCCCCGTCGTGAAGCGAGGGCGAGCACCCCAATGATTGCACCCACAACCACGATCAGCCCGATCACCAGCAGGGGTGAGGGGCGTCCTTGAGGAGCCGCCTCCAGCCGCACCAACTCCGCCGGCTCTTGGGAGTCCACCTCAGAGCTGGACAGCGTCTCAGTCCCGGTTCGGGTTGAAGGGGTGTAAGGAATCTCACTCAGGCGCGGCTCTCTGACCTCTGATCCAGTGCTGAACTCGCTTTCACGGTGGGTACCGCGCCCACGCCGGGGGCGATCCGCCATGAAACCGGGCAGATCGGGGTCGCGCTCAAAGGCAGGTAAGATCGGCTTTTCCTCATCCTCCATCGGGGGAGGTGGCTCTGGCATGGGATCAGGGGTGGCCTCTACCACATCACGCCAATGGCGGAAGATAGGCAGTGCGGGCTGACGGGTAATAAACAGCGAGGCAAAGTAACCATCCATCAGGCGCAGCCGATCCCCTTGATTCAATTTGGGTTCGGTGTAGGCTTCCAACATGCCTGCATAGGTTTCGTACCACTGCCGAATCTGGGCGGTGTAACCTTCTCCTAGATCACGTCGAGTGACCTCCACCAATTTTTGATGGGATTCCAGCACGGCCGGGTCAGGTTCATCGGTGGGAACGAGTGCCGCTTGTTCGATCACCCGCCGGGCTGAGGCAAGAATCTCAGCAGAATCGGCAAGATTTTGAAGCCAAGCGCGGAAAGGACTGAGGTCTTTGCCCAAAAAGCCCTGCGCCATGTTGATCCGTTCGATGGCGCTGTCCAAGAGCTGGCGGGCCGCCCGAAATTCACCATCCTGCCAGCGCCGAAGGGCATCCTCAAGAGCGCGCACTGCCTGATCAGCTTGCTCCAGTTGGGCCGAAGCAAGGGGCGCACGGACGGCCAACCGCGCTGCCTGCATCTGATCCACCCGACGCACCTCATTCAGGGCGCGCACAGCCTCCAGAATCAACTGACGACGCACAATGGCTTCTTCAAGCGCCTGAAAGACAGGATGTAAACGCACATTGGGCAGGGTCTTAGAAGCAGCTTCTTTCCATTGAGAAGCCTCCTCAAACTGCTCTTTTTGAACGGTCAGCATCCCCCGCAGGACATAATCAAAAAAGAGCAAACGCACTCCGGCCGCACTGGTTTCGCGGAGGGGATCGACCACTCCTTTGGCCATGGCCCGCAGGTAGACCTGCATGTTGGGCATCTGGGCCCCAAAGGTCTGGCGGATGGACTCTTCTTCGGGGAGGAACAGCCCCTGCACCCGGCGGCTCATGCTCTCGATCTGGGCGGTGGAGTTCATGCCTTCCCGGTCAAGCCAACGATCCAACGCTTCACTGAGACTGATCAAACGTCGGGCGGCCAGCTTTTCGGCGTCGGTGGCAGCGGCATCCACAGCGCGTTTGCCTGCTTGAATGGCCTCCGCGCCCCGCCCTTTATCCCATGCCTCCCAACCTTCGGCCAGCGCCTTGCCCAGTACGGGGTTGGGGCTGAGACCCTCAACCCGTGGCGAATCCTCGATATGACGGGCGTTTTCATCCAGCAGGCGGGCAAGTGTCGGGTTGAGGGGGCGCACCTGATCGGCACAGGTCTTACAGGCCTCCCAAGCGGGACGGCGTCCTCCCAACGCGATTGAGTCCACTAACCGTCCCCATGCATTGATCGCACCTTCAACACCCTTGACCAGCGTGCTGAAGCGTTCATCGAGGACATCCCCCACATAGGGCCCAAGGCGGGTCTTAGCCCCGCTCAAATAGTCCCCAACGGACTGCTCCTCAAGCCCCGGATCGTAGGTGCGAAGGCTCTCCAAATCAGCGTGAAAATTGTTGAGCAACCCATTCACCACTTCAAAGGCGGGATTGCCGGGATCAATGGCCGCAGCGTGCCATAGGGCGTTGCCCGCCCGTGAGGAATCACTGAGGGCGTTGCCCGCAGCCACTTCAAGTAGTTCAACCACATGCTCCGCTGCTTGACGGGCACGGGTGGCCACTTCTGCAAGGCTGCCCCTACCCCCATTTTTGAGTTCGCTCTCCACGGCGCTCAGGACATCGGCGGTGTGGGCATACAGCCGCCGCAAAGGTTGAAGCCCGCCGCCTGAAGGCGCTTCTAGTTTGCGGCTGAGAGATCGCGCCGTCTGGAGCAGTTTCTCCGCATCTGGGGTGTGCGAGAGTTCTTCCTCCAAACGCACCAGATGTGGACGCAACAGCACCACCCCCGGAATCCGCCGGGCCAAACGCTCCGCCAATAAAAACTGCTGCATCCGCCCCACGGAGCGGCTTTCGGGCACAGTCACCAAAAGCCGACCTGCCCGTTGATAGTCACCTTCAAACAGGGCGTCAAGGGCAGGCGAAAGCCCTTCGGGGAGGATCGCGGGGGTCCCTGCTGGCCGGGGCTGTGAATCAAGCTGATCACACACATCATGGAGATAAAGCAGCAGCGGAGGGGGTTCAGCGCTCTCTTGCCGTCGGATCATCTCATCGACGAGGCTGGAAGCCCCGCCAAAGTTGCCACTCTCAATGTAGATGCGCACCGCGTCTAGATCGCTTTGCATCTCGATCCGCCCTAGGCGGCTTTCGACCTCAGCGCGCAGCTCCCGTCCCAGCGGATAACCGGGATCGTGCAGACTGGCTTCATCCAGATCGTGGAGCAGTTCTTCCAGTTCTTTTTTGCTGGTGGCGCTGGTCATCCGGGATTGAACCCGTTCCAAGACCTGATCCCGCTCTTTTTGAATGGGCCGGCGCACTTCGGCCAGTTCTTGGCGCAGCGGGGCGATCTCCGGGTAACGCCCGCTTATTTCTAGGCTCACTGCACGGTTGATAATCGCCTTCAGGCGCGGTGAGACCTCTTCGCCCAGTTCGTTGGCAGGCTCAGGACGTCCCATATCCAACCGGTGCCCACCAGAGAGCAGAAAGTAGATCAACTGACCCACCTGCTGAATATCGGTCTGACGCGAGACATGTGTGCCCGGCGGCGGCGCATCCAAAAAGACCGCGTTGCCCCAATCGATGAGTTTGAGCAGGTACTGTTCCCGATCCCAAAAGAGGTGTTTGGCGTCCACATCGTTGTAGACAATAGCCCGATCATGCGCTGCTTGAAGCAGATCGAGCAGTCCATCAAGGATGTTGAGCATTTCCAAATCAGGCAGACGTTTGCCCTGTGCGGCCAGTCCAAGCAGGATCGATTCGAGGGTTTCGCCCGTGGCCATCTCGATCACAATGTAGTGGTGCTGTTGTCCCCCCACCCGGAAAATGCCGCTGTGAAGCAGTTCGGCCAGAACTGGATGTCCGCTGAGCGCCTCCAAAGCGCGTTTTTCGTTGAGGATGCTCACCTCTTGCCCGGCGCGAATGGGTGGCGCGTCCTGCAACGCAGGGCGTTTGATCACCACCGGGGCGTTGCCCTGCTGCGTATCGTAGGCGCGCAGGGTCTCACCGGAACGACCACGCGGATAAATGTGATCGTAACGGTAGCGATTGTCAAACAGACTGTCGGGGCGTCGCCCGGTGACGGGGCGTGGCATCAGATTTCAGAACTCCCCTGAAACGCGGTCGATAGATGAATATCTCAGCCCGCAATATTGTAACGGGGATCAGGTGGCTTTCAAACTTCCCAAGGGGCAGGGGTTGTGGCCCCGGACGGACTCGAACCGCCGACACCAGGTTTAGGAAACCTGTGTTCTATCCTCTGAACTACGGGGCCGTGCTGTTGAGGGTTCATTATACCAACCTCCCGATACCTTGAGAAGGTTAAACCGCCTCAAGGGCGGGCTGCACACCTAACAATCGAATGAGGGCAAAAATGGGATGTGGGTGAGAAAAGGGGTGAACCTTCGTGAATTACAAAGACCCTCTCCTACGCCATTGAAGGCGCGCAAAAAAAGGGGCGTTAGGTTGTTAGAAACCAAATACCGGGTAGGCGAACCACTCTCCAAACGACCACAAGTGGTCGGTCCAAGCAGCGGCCATGACGGGAGTGCGAGCCAGACGTTGTCCCGCCTCAGTGCGCAGGCTCAAGGATTGATGAGACCGAACGAAGTGATAAAAGCCTCGGAATAACGCCAAATAGGCTTACAAACGCTCCGGGTTGCGATAGGTTGACCAAGCTGTGGTATCACGGTAACAGATCAATCCGAAATGAGAACGCGATGATTGGGTTCTGTATCAGCCTTTTAGCACGCATTTGAAGACGATAAACGTTTACAGGCTCCCCATGATGCATCTGTGTCTCAAGCATCTGTATCTCAGCAGCCAGATCCGCTGGATCGAACTGCATAACAACCCTCCCGTGCGCCCCCTGCCAAACGACACTGTTTTCCGTGATCGCGGGTTGAATGAGACTGACGAAATTCTCGACGATTTGGCAACTGGATGAACTGAACTTGAAGGTATCCGTGAGGCGCAGTACCGCAGTGCGCTCCATTGCATGAACCGACCATTCAAACGAGCGCACAAACATTTCCAGAGCAGAATCGTCGTATGCGCGAGTCAGATCAAGCACAAATGCAACCCCATCTGCCCGGTTTTCATAGTGCCGGGGCACAGCACAATGATCTACCCCCGCACGCTGCGTCATCCCATTGATGATAGGAACTGAGTGCCCTTGTGACCCAGTGTGCAAAAATTCATACCGCAGTTCTCGAAAATACTGACGGGTATAGATGCCAGCCCCAAGATCTGCCAACAGACTCTCACCGCCCACATGAATGATGAAGTGCCCCAAATCGTTGTGGTTGTGGGGTTCATCGTTGTGTCCCCCTTTTGCCGCAAAGGCAACCGTGCTCCCGCTCCAAACACGACGGTCGATAACCCACATGAGGTCATGCAAATAATATGTGTCCTCGGTTAGGGGGAGATCAAACATGTTCCGATCCGTCCAGAGTAGATCACGTGTGATGTGTCCCCACCGGAAAATATGATCCCCATCAAATTGAGGTGGCTTCAGATCAGGGATTGATATCGATAGACACGTTGACAAATGTGAGCCAAGCCCGGGATGTATCATCACGCGCTCCGGTGCATCCGAGAAGTTGATAAAGCGTCCGCCACCCAGACTGACCACCTGTGGAAACACAGCAATCTGCTTGACACGCTCCGTCTGAAGGAGATCAATCTGTCCCGCAGTGAAGGTGGACAGCATTTCAGCAAAATAGACGAAGAATCCAAACCCGTACACCCAATAACTGATGCCTTCCGGGCAGCCACCATCCGCGCCAAATCCATCGAAAAAGCACTCCATGGTGCGTACAATGCGATCAATCATACCTGCCAAACGTTCCCGATCCTCAATCAGAATCATGGCTGCCATGCCAGTGCATCCGCCGCATACCGAGGCCCAATTCATCAGGGCAGATTCCCACCAGAAGTGATGAGGATCGGAGAAGATCGGTTTGAAGAGTCGCCGTTCAACCTCGACACAAACGCGGTAGCGCAGGAAATCCGGCATTTGTGGGCCAAGCAAACTAACAGTTTCGGCAAGCATATGCGCCGTGTGGGCTGCAAACAGATCGACGACTTGTTCTGGGGGGAGGCGGTTTTCGCGCACTTGAACAACACCGATAGGCAGATGAGCTGGCAGTGCCCATGTGTACTCGTTGCAGATTTCCCAAATGAGATCACTCAGGGTGGTCAAATAGTCGCTGGTATGGTCAACGACGCTGGTGAGTACCAAGCCCGCCAGTCGCCGCCTCCGATCAAAGTACACACGCTCGAAGTCCGCACGCTCACCGGTAGTTTCAAACAAACGAAATAAGCTGAAAGATAACGGTTCTAGCGGCGTCTCCTGAGCGCGTGCAGCCTCAATCCTTATACCACACAGAAAAGTTTGTAGGTGATCAGTCGCCCGAATCTGCTGGCGCATATCGGCGTCATGCAGTGTATTCAGGGGAAAACCCGCCGGTAGAGGCGGTGCTCCCAAGATCGCCTCACGAATCACACGAAAGTTAGGAAAGCCCGCAGCAAGTTTTGAGATCATGAAAGACCTTGATCTTGCAGGAATGCTGGCAAGTCGGGCACATGCTCCCAAGCGAGTGCCCATTGATCGGCATCTGGCTCCGCCAAGACGGCACATGCCAGCCAGTGTTCTCCGGGGTCATGCTGCGCTGTGAGCGTTGGCAAGACGGTTCGGGGATACAGCAGATTGGTATTCGGATCACAGCGCACGACTTGTCCCATTCGCTTGCCCAAGAGATCACGCACGCCACTGCCCCCTGCAGGGTAACGTGCAGCAGCGATCCCGGCGACCGCTTCGTGAATTCCGGCATTTTCGAGCGGATTGTCACCGCTACGATTCAGTGAGAATCCGCCTTCCGCACTCCATAAGGGGCGACTTGTGCGAAGGCGATGGACGCGCACATGCCAAGGGGGGGCAGGCAGTAACCATGTCTCGACCTCGACACCGGGGAGTGGTAACCAGCGAGAATACAGCGCTCCATCCTGAAAAACCGCCTCGACGGTCTTTTCGCGGACGCGGTAGTATTCCCCATCATCGCTCAATGCCAGCATACTATCTGCCGCAGCCTGCGTCAGCCCACGCCGTCCAATCGGAACACTGAAACCAAAGGCAGTAGAATAAGCAAACTTGGCGTACTTCTCGCCCGCATGACGAATCCAAGGCTCACGCTGACCACTGCTTAACGCCATAACATGCCGGGCACTGGAATGGCGATAGAGGATCATGTGGGGGTGGGGTTGATACTGAATCGAGGGTAGTTCTGGCAGGGGGAGTTCTTCTGCCTGCCAAAACGGATGTGATTCAGGCAGTGACAATGGCAGGAAGAATTTTAACGCCCAGTAGGGGGAACCCGGGGCGTTATATTGCTCTGCCATATTAAGATTTGGATAAGCATAGCCAATTGATAAGGTGCCGTCAGATGCAAAAATCGGCTGTCTACTCCACCAGCGCAAGTGGCGCAGTGCCAAACCCTTGATCACCCCCCAAGGCAGTACTTCGAGATCAGCAAAAGCCAGCGCGCCCCAAAACGCACCCTGAGCAAAACGGTAGGTCAGGCTGCGACCAAATGGCAGGGCTGATCCATCTGCCGCAAACCAATTGACAAAATCCTGCGCAAACGCCCTTGCTCGTTCTCGATACTCCGCTGCCCGTCGGGGATCACGTTCGCCGGCAAGTTTAGCGTACACTAGGCTATAGAAGTGCATGGCAAATGGGATGTAATAGTCGCGCTGCTCGGACATACCGTCCGCATACCAGCCATCACCCAGATAAAATTCGTCTAAGCGAGCCAGCGCGTTGTTCATCGCTGCTTCGTCATATTTCGCGCCGACATGCGCCAAGCCCAAGTTGACCATCACCCGAAACCACAGCCAGTTATTATCAACAATGCCCACCTTGTTGATCGTGCTGAGCCAACGCAGCAGGTGATCCTGTGCAGTGTGGTCAAGCGGCTCCCAGACTTCGTGTGGGACCAGCAAGAGCGCCAAACCGAAGGCCGCCATTTCGACAAGGCGTTGATCACAGTCTCTTGGAGTACCCCAGAATTCGGGGTGATTGGGATCAGTGCCGTTGGTCAGACCACGGCGGTAAAGTGCCCAGTCGGCAAAACTGCCGCCACCTGCTGCCATCGGCACCAGTCCCCACAGCGGACGGGCAAAACTCTCCAATTCGGCGGCATGGCTATCATAGTGGGCGGCGGTAACACCAAGCGAGACGCGGGCCCCACCCGAACCAAAATACGCTTTTAGCGGTGCAAACAGATCACCTACAGCCCGCTGCAAGTCGCCACGGGTGTACAGCGGATTATAAGCAATGGGGTTGGTCATGATGTCCTCCGCGCTTGGTCGAACTCAGCCTTTGACACCAGTGCTGGCAATGCCCTCAACAAAGAATCGCTGCAAAAGCAAGAACAGTGCGATCACTGGAATGAGGGAAACAAGTGCTGCCGCCATGATCAGGGCGTAGTCCGCACCATACTGCTGGATGAACATGCGCAGCCCGAGCTGAATCGTTTTTAGATTCTGCGAATTCAAGTAGATCAGCGGGCCCATAAAGTCGTTCCACACTGCAACCGACGTAAAGATAGTCAGTGTGGCAAGTGCAGGTTTAGAAAGCGGCAGCATGATTCGAAAGAAGATTCCGTACTCGCTCATGCCATCAATGCGTGCGGCATCGAGAATATCATCGGGAATACTAACGAAGAACTGACGCAGCAGAAACACACCAAAAGCAGAGAAAGCTTGTAACAATATCAGCGAAAGATGGCTATCCACCAAATCAAACTGTCGCATCAAGATGAACTGGGGCACCATATATACCTGCCAAGGAATGGCGATGCTACCAACATAGGCTAGAAACAGCCAGTCGCGCCCCGGAAACTTCAGTTTGGCAAACGCATACGCTGCGAAGCTGCTGGTGCACAACTGCAACAGGGTGATGATTACCGTCAGTTTGAGTGAATTCCCGAAGAAGGTCATGAACGGAATGCGTGTCCAGATAGTGGTGTAGTTGCTCCACTCAGGTTTGGAGGGTATCCACTCGATTGGGAATCGGAAGACATCCTTATCCAATTTGAGCGAAGCCGATACCATCCATAAAAAAGGAAGCAGCATGAAAAAAGCGAGGATGATCAATGCGGCGTAGGTAAGCAACTTACCCATTTTGAATTTGAACAGGGATCTCAGGGTTATGCTGGTGCTCAAAAATGACAGAGTCAATAAGCGTTCCATAATAGGTGTTGTCCTTGGGGCTACTGGTAATTGACCCAACGTCTTTCCATATAAAACTGAATGACGGTGATCCCGATCACCATAACGAACAGCACCATCGCAATGGAGCTGGCATAACCGAAGCGGAACTCTTTAAAGGCAGTGTTAAAAATGTGAATGACCAACACATTGGTTGCGCGTCCCGGTCCCCCGCCAGTCATAACCATAACCAAGTCAAAGACCTTGAATGAGGCAATCGTCAGCATGACACTGATGAAAAAGGTTGCCGGTGTGAGCATAGGCAGCGTAATATAGCGGAACTTCTGCCAAGTATCTGCGCCATCAACGGCTGCGGCTTCATAAAGAATGGTGGGAATGTTTTGCAGTGCCGCAAGGTAGATGATCATATAGTATCCCATCCCCCGCCATACACTCGCCATAACCACCGTGAGCATTGCCCAATCGACGGAGGCTGACCATCGGGGAGGATTCTGCACCCCCAACATGCTAAGTACAGAATTGACCGGGCCGGCAGACGGGAAAAACAGCATGTTCCATACCACTGCCACGGCAACGAGGGATGCTACATACGGAAAGAAGAAGGTGGTGCGAAAGAAGTTTCTGCCGCGTAATGGTTGGTTTAGAAGGAGTGCCAGACCGAGCGATGCTGCCATTGTCAGTGGCACATTCAAAGCCACAAAAGCAATCGTATTGCCTAACGAAATTCGAAAAGTTTCGTCCCTGAGCATTTGGCTGAAGTTCTCCAGCCCTGCCCAACTAATTTGATTAGCGCCATCCCAGTTCATAAACGCTAAGATGAGCGAGAACACCATTGGGATCAAGGTGAAGATCAAAAAGCCGATAAGGTTTGGCAGAATAAAGGAATAGGCAATCGCAAGTTTTGTAAATTGGCTTCGCCGTTTACTGGGGTGGGTGTTCGTGGGTTTTAGGCTCAGGATGCTCATTCGGGGTATACCTTCTCTACATTTGCCGGCATCGCATGGCTGACAATCTGGGTTATTCCCATCTGTATGTGAGTGTACGTTTGCCCTCGCCAGAAGCGAAGCGAGGAAGCCCCGTTTGGGCAGGGCTTCCAACTGCGCATTGCTGCAAGCTATGGAAGAAGGATTACTTGGGCAGTTCAGCAACGCGGCGGTTGATTTCCGCAATGCCGTCTTCCACTGACACCGAACCGGTCATGATAAGCTCGTGTTCTTCATTCAGGATCTGCTCGTAGGAGCCAACGTTGGGATGCATCGGCAACTCAAGGCGAACCGTCGTCGTTTGCAGCGCCGTTTGGGCTTCGGCAGGGACACCGGAGACAGCGGCAAATACTTCCAGCACTTCCGGGGTGCGGATAGCCGGGAGATTGCCCAGAGACGCCAAAACCTTTGCGCCCTCGACACTGGAATAGAACTGGATGAAGCGGAATGCGGCATCCTGATTCTTGGAGGCCTTATTGATCGCCAGTGAGGTTAGGGTACCAGCAGTCGTACCAGCCTTCACACCATCGGGATGCGGGTAGGTGGCAATACCCCATGGGAAATCGAATTCACCCTTATTTTGAGCCGCAATCAGGCTGCCGATAAACCACGATCCCATCGGAAGCATAGCGACTTGCCCGTTCTTGAAAGGGCCTGAGTAGTGAATATTGCCAGCTTTCAGTTCACCATAATCCATGATGATGCCATCGTGCTGCATCGAGGTCACCATGTTGTACGTGGGTGCCATGAAGCTGTAATCTTCAGCGATCACGATGTTTTTACCGTCCTGAACTGTTGGCAGTTGCACTGTCGAACGCCATGTGTGGAAGTGCGCACCGTAGATCTTGTCAGCGCCGCTTCCGGTGGTCAGTTTGCGGGCAAGTGCTTCGAACTCAGTCCACGTCATGTCGTTGGTCGGGTACGGCAAACTGGCTGCATCGAAGATGGCTTTGTTGTAGTACAGAATCCAAATATCACTGCGGAAGGGCAGGGCGTAGATCGATCCCTCATAGGTCAGTTCTTCCGCCGCGCCGCTGTAAAGGCTGAGGTCAATGTTTGCCGTTTTGATGTAGTCATTCAGGGGAATAATCTGACCACGAGTCAACATCCCTGAATAGCCGGGGATGTCCTTAACAGTGATCACATCTACATCATCACCGCCAGAGAGCATAACATTGACGACGTTCTGATACTCGGCAGAGGCAATGTCGACCAGTTCAATCGTGACATTCGGATTCTGTGCCGTGTAGGCGTCAACGAGAGCTTGCCAGTATGGGGTTGTCGCTAGGTCCCATACGGTCATCCGAAGGTTAACTTGATCTTGGGCAGAGGCCCCCCCAAAGGCGGTGAAGATAAGAATCAGGACCAACGCCACAGGCAGAAGTTTCCCAATTCGTTGATTGAATAAGCTAGCCATGCGGATCACTCCTTGAGGTAATTGAAGAAAACAAATCTATACAAGAAATCGATGTGAGTCTGTGCCTATTTTGGATTTTCGTCGATAACCTTTACCCTCTTTTCTAAGTGGTGCCTTCAGAACGCTTCACTGGTATTTAGCCAGCTCGGCGGCGCGGATAAGTGCAAAGGCGTACCCCCATACTCTTAGGCGTTACGCACTTGCCCTCATCTCCCTAGCCCCTTCTCCAGTGGAGAAGGGGGAAAAAGGTTCTTGAGGGGGAAGCCCCCTCAAACTGCCCCTTTCGATAATACGGAGTGAACAGGTTCAACTGGGTAAGTCCTAACGCTTTCAGCTTAATGGTCTTAGGCTGTGTTACCAGTACACCTGCCAGTTAGGTATTAGTGATCGGATCAGCGCTTCCATGTAGAAGTAGTCCCCCCATAAACATCCTTCATCTACACCGATGTTTTTAGGCAAGTCATATACACTGTGAAGGAGCAGTGTATTCGAGCCGGACTCGGCTGGCGCTGCGTAGTGTGTGACCAGCGAAGCCAGAATGGTTTCCGCAGCCGTTTGGTAATGCTGACGCTGCGCACCTTCTGGTAACCAACGCGCTATCTCCAGCAAGCCACACACGGCAATTGCGGCTGCAGAACTGTCTCGTGGTTGTCCGCTACCATCACCAAACACCAGATCCCAGTAGGGGACATAATCTTGAGAAAGATGATTAAGGAAGTAGTTTGCACAGCGTTGGGCGACTGCCAGCAGGCTTTCATCACGGGTGTAGCGGTAGTTGAGGGCAAAGCCGTAAATCGCCCATGCCTGCCCACGCGCCCAACACGAGTTGTCGGAATGACCCTGTGCTGTCTTTCCGCCAACGGGCGTTCCCGTCTCAACATCCCAATAGAAGGTGTGGTAGGTAGAGTTGTCCGAACGGACAACATGATCACGCAATTGAACGCTGTGACGATGGGCTGCGGTCGCAAAGCGGTGATCACCAGTCTGTTCGGCTGCCCAATAAAGGAGGGGCATATTCATCAAACTATCGATGATGGTGCTGCCGCGCAGCCTCAGGTCATCAAGGGTTCCCCATGCCTGAAAAACACCTGCGGTTCCTAGATAACGATTCATCAGCAACTCAGCAGCGAGGAGTGCGGCGTATTTTGCTTTGGTATTTTGGATAAGGCGGAAGGGTGCAACACAAGCAAGCGTATACAAAAAGCCAATGTCGTGGGTATCTAGATCGATTGCGTTTTCAGCACGATGGGTGAAATCTTGGATATGCTGCTCGCCAAGTTGGCGATAGTTTTCATTCCCAGTTAATTCGTAGGCGATCCACAGCATTCCCGACCAAAAACCAGTGGTCCAGCCATAGTTGTCACCTGCAGCAAAACCGTTCTGCGCCAGCCGGAGATGATAGCGGTTGCCAACGGTTGTATTGTCTGGAAAACGGTTGACAAATAAGGACATATTTGTATTAAGGGTCTGCAATACACCTTTCAAGGCATACTGCAAATTCACTGCAATCATGTAATCCTACCTCTGTGCAGAGGTGCAAAATAATGCAAATCCGCACGCAAATACAATCTATAATTGCAAGCACATTTGCATGTATAGTAACGCCACTTATGTTGTAGGTCAAGTGATTTTGGGCAATTGATCTCACTGAAATGCATATCTTGGCTATCTTTATTGCAAATGGAGCGCAAATCATATATAAAATCTGCAAATATAATGCAAATTGCTTTATAAATCTGTTGTGGACTTGCGGACGCTGCGGTTATACTAGGATGACGTTTGTATTTGAAGAGCGATTGAAGAACATCTTGACCAACACTGATCCAAAACGGTCTGCCGACCACCGCGTTTATCAGCGCGACATTGCACAATATGTCGGCGTATCCGTGAGCACGGTTTCTCGTGTGCTCAAAAATGCGGGCGGCATTAGCGAGAGTGTGGCGCAGCGAGTCCTTGCCGCAGCCGCTGAACTGGGGTACGAGATGTCGGATAGCGAGAAACCTCATCAGCTTCGAAACATCATGCTGCTGACTAGCCTCTCACTGTCGCCTTCGCTGGACCCTTTTCATGCGAGTGTTTTAAGCGGTGTGGAGTGGGCAGTACACGAACAGGAAATTCATTTTAGTTATGCCTCGTTTAGCAGTGGAGGCGCCAACTCCGATAGAATCCTGAGCCGTTTGCAGCAGAATCCGGTCGACGGTTTTCTGCTCTTGTCGCTGGATGATCCAGCACTTTTGGAGCAGATTCGGGCACTGAATGTCCCTATCGTAATGATCAATGTGGATGCTCTAGATGCAGTTGAAGATGCATTCCTGCCCGACAACTACCAAGGCGCACGTCTTGCTATGCGCTACCTGCTTGCCAATGGACACACTCGAATTCTACATATCACCCAGTCACACCGACGCACTATCCGACGGCGCACAGAAGCCTACAAGGATATGCTTACCGAAACGGGGATACCATTCGATCCCGACCTTGTGGTTGAAACGGAAATCAATGCTGAGCAGACCTACAAGGTAATGACCCAGCGGTTAGCCCAACGGGGAGCGGACTTTACGGCAGTTTTCTGTGCCAACGATCTCTCAGCAATGGGATTTATGCGTGCTGCGCAAGAATACGGGCTAAGCATTCCAAACAAGGTATCCGTGATCGGGTTTGACGACATATCATCAGTGGCATTTCTCTCACCCCCACTCACAACGATTCGGATCGAGTCGCGCCAACTAGCAACATTGGCAGTACGCCGCCTGATGGATCGAGTGACCGTTCCCAATTTGGTGCCGATCCGCGTTTTCTTGGGCTGTGAATTGATCGAGCGTCAGTCGGTTGCCCGTTGTTGATCAAAGGGACCTTTACCAGTATCTATCCGGTTTTTAAGCACGCTCGATAGTTCAAGGGTGTGCCGCCTCCAATACCTACCCTCGCCCTTCATACCGCCACCCCAAGCGATTGACCCGCCACACCGAAATGCCAACTGCCTGCACCAGATCGGCGGCACGGGCACCAGACAGGTAAAGCTCAGCAACCTATTGGTTGTGACTTTGCTTTTTGGGGATCAGGCTGATCGCTGGAAAGGGGATGATTCGAGTAAATCGCCACCGGGACAATGTCCACAAAAACGCAGCAGGTGATGTGCCCTGCTGCGCTGTATTATGTCCAATCGTAGGAGGTGTCACCTGCATTACGGACGCAGGGCCACCAGCACACCCACTCGCGCTGCCACATATGCCTCTGCCCCATCGCCCGCCAGTTCCATATAGCGGGTGTACATGACCAGCGCTTTTGCCTGCTCACCGCGCTCGTAGTACAGGTCTCCCAGCAGCAGATGTGGTTCTGGGACAACCTTCATCCACTTCACGGCCACTTCGAGGTCGGCGACAGCCTTGTCCACCTGCCCCAAAGTGAGGTTCAACAGCGCCCGCTGATAATAGGGACGTCCGTAACGAGGCATCAGCACCATCACCTGCGCGTAATCATCCAGCGCCTGTTCATACTGCCCCAGCGCCGTATAACTATCGCCCCGAGCGAAGATCGCCTCGTCAAAGTCGGGTTCTAAAGTGATTGCCTGCGTGAAGGCCGCGATGGCCTTTTCGTGTTCACCCCGTGAGGCATAACCCAAACCCACCAGATAGGGCACGGTGGAGGGAGGTTCGTTGTCCTTGTCTTCGATGGGATCCCCATCCCCCGCCCAACTGATGATTTGGGGCAGGCTGAACGAAAAGAACAATCCCATCAGAACCATCGTTTTCACCATCAAGCTTCGCAGTGACTGTTTCATGTGCCTATCCCTCCACCTCATGCCGAACTTCATATGAGTGCTGCTGGGGTGCAGTCAAGGGCACCGCACCCTTCTTGTTTTAAGCCTGCTGTCCTCACAACTTCAGTGGATCAAGCCCATCAGCAGGTGCTGGAAATTTCGTGCTGCCTTCGCCATTCGGCTCAGGATGGATGGTGGATGGGGATGTTCCCCCTGAGCGGATTTTGCCATCCGCGCTTGCTCCACTTGCTCAAGGATATGGGCCTGATGCATCTCTTCGAGCTGGTATTCGTAGTTCTCAGTGGTCATTCTGGTTTGTTTTTTCATGAGTACATTCCCTCCATCCTTTACTGTTTTCAGGGTATTCATGTCGAAGGAGGCTTTATCCCTCCTATGAAGGGTGATTTACGTCTCCCTCCAACTGCTGTAGAATGTCTCTTAAGGTGCGGGTATATTTGCCAGACAAATTGCCTTGTGACCTTTTCCTCTGAGGTGGGAGGAAGATTCATCACTGTCCTGCCGCCTTACTTAACAGCATATGTGGAGTGCCGTCCGGGAAACGATCGGGGATCGATCCGGGATCGTTTGCGTTTTTTCTTCAGGGCGAAGGGGGATCTTCATGGTTAAGGTTCTCGACATTTCCACGCTGGGCAAACTCACCCTTTCCTACGATAGCAAACCCATGCAGGGACTCGGCTCACACAAGGCCGAAGCCATCTTGGTGTATCTTGCTTGCACTGGACGATCCTATGCCCGTCAGGTGCTGGCGGAATTCTTCTGGCCGGATCGTCCTCAAGCACAGTCCTTGGCCAACCTACGCCGTGAACTCACTATCCTTCGGGACAAACTCGGCGAAAGTATTACGATCACCCGAGACATGGTGGAACTCCCCCCCGATCTTCCCTTGCGCCTTGATGTGACAGCGTTCGAGGCGCAGATCGGCGCGCTGCAAGAACCGACAAGCCTAAAGACTGCCTTGGCACTTTATCGGGGGGACTTTCTCGAAGGTTTCTTCATCGACAGCCCCGCCTTCGAGGAGTGGGCGCGGATGGAGCGTGAGCGCTTGCGATATCGGGCCATCGACGGACTGGATGCGCTCATTGCGTTCAGTCTGCAAACGGGTGATTGCGCTGGGGGTCTTGCCTACGCCAACCGACTGCTGCAAATGGATCCCCTGCGCGAGAAAACCTACGTGCAACTGATGCGACTTCTGGCGCAGTCCAACCAACGTGAAGCGGCCCTCGCGCAGTACGACGCCTGCAAGCGCCTCTTGAAGGCAGAACTTGGCGTAACTCCGACGCCCGAAACAACCGCACTGTACGAGCAGATTCGGGCCGGCGCGCCGCTGGGAAACCTGCCTCCCACGCGGCGCTTACGCGGTTACGAACTCCGTGAGCAGATTGGTTCGGGCGGTTTCGGCGAGGTCTACCGCGCCTATCAGCCAAGCGTAAACCGCGAAGTGGCGGTTAAGGTCATCCTGCCGCAGTATGCCAATGAACCTGATTTCATCCGCCGCTTCGAAGCTGAAGCGCAGATCGTAGCCCGGCTGGAGCACCCGCACATCGTGCCGCTGTACGACTATTGGCGCGACCCCGACGGGGCGTATTTAGTCATGCGCCTGCTCAAGGAGAGCCTGCGTGAACGCCTGAAGCGCAGCCCCCTGACACTCAACGAAGTGCTGTGCTTGGTGGAACAGATTGCCGCTGCCCTGACCATCGCTCATCGCAGCGGGATCGTCCACCGTGACCTGAAGCCGGCCAACATCCTCTTTGATGGAGAGGGCAACGCCTATCTCTCCGATTTTGGGATTGCCAAGGTGCTGGCCCACAAGACCCGCACTGGGCAAACCGGGTTGGTGATTGGCTCCCCTGCCTATCTGTCTCCGGAGCAGATTGGGCAGGGGGAGATCACCCCAGCCGCAGACATGTACAGCTTTGGCATTCTCATTTATGAGACCCTGACCGGGATTCATCCCTTCCCGGCGGATCTAACGCCCACCGAACTCATCGCTCGTCACTTGTCCCAACCGCTGCCACTCGTGGCGGGTTCGCGCCCGGAGTTCAGCCCTGCCCTTGATGAGGTCATTCAAAAAGCGACTGCCAAGACCGCTCGTGCGCGTTATCCCGACATGCTGAGTTTGGCCGCGGCTTTTCGGGAGGCGGCAGGAGGCGGAGGGACGAACGTTCCCTACCAAGAGCACCATCTGACCCCGATGGCAGATGAACAAACTTGGACACCTGCCGAGCAGATGGTTGAGATGCGCAACCCCTATAAGGGCTTGCGCGCCTTTGAAGAAGTCGATGCTGCGGACTTTTTTGGACGGGCAACATTGGTCCAGCAGCTTCTAGAACGGCTAAAAGAGAATGGGCGTTACTCCAACTTTCTGGCGGTGGTGGGGCCCAGTGGCAGTGGCAAATCGAGTGTGGTCAAGGCGGGGCTGCTGCCAGCGCTGCGCAAAGGAAGCATACCCGGCGCGGAGCAGTGGTACATGGCGCACATCTTGCCCGGTGCGCACCCGCTGGAAGAAATCGAACTGGCGTTGGTGCGCCTTGCGACCACTCCCGGTTTGAGCCTGCTCACCCAGCTTCAGGAAAACCCGCGAGGGCTGCTGCGGGTAGTGCGGAAGTTATTCCCCGAAAAATCCACCCTGCTGCTGGTCATTGACCAGTTTGAAGAAGTCTTTACCCTGAGCCAGTCGGCGGAGGAGAGTGCCTTCTTCCTTGACAGCTTGTACGCAGCCATTACCGACCCACACAGCCCGGTGAAGCTTGTGGTCACCCTGCGGGCCGACTTCTACGACCGCCCCCTGCTGCATCCGGCATTCAGCAAACTCATGAACGCCCGCACGCAGGTCGTCACGCCGCTCAGCCCGGAGGAACTGGAGGAGGCGATTTGCAGTCCTGCGTCCCGTGTAGGGGTGATGTTGGAGCCGGGGCTGGCCGCCGACATGGTGGCTGAAGTGAGCGCGCAGCCGGGGGCGCTGCCGCTGTTGCAGTACGCCCTCACCGAACTCTTTGAAGCGCGCCGGGATCAGTCCCTGAATCACGAGGCATACCGCAAACTAGGTGGGGTGTCGGGGGCATTGGCTCGCAAAGCTGAGGAGGTCATGACCGGACTCTCGCCCGCTGGACAGGAAGCAGCAGGGCAGATGTTCTTACGGTTGGTGACCCTCGGTGAGGGGGTCGAGGACACCCGGCGACGCACCCTGCAAAGCGAGCTGCTGGCGCTGGGAGAGCGTAATCAGGGGATGGAAGAGGCGATTCAAGCGTTTGGCGCGGCGCGGCTGCTGAGTTTCGACCGTGATCCGGTCACCCGCACCCCAACGGTGGAGGTGGCCCACGAGGCCATCCTGCGGGAGTGGACGCGGTTGAAGGGATGGCTGGACGAACGCCGGGGCGACATCCGCCAACAGCGCCAACTGGCAGCAGCAGCCTACGAGTGGCTGGCTTCGGGGCGAGAGGCAAGTTACCTGCTGAGCGGGGCACGCCTGACGCAGGTCGAGGCGTGGCAGACGCACAACACGGTGGCCCTGACCGACACGGAACGCGCGTTTCTCGCGGCCAGTTTGGCTGAACGAACCCATCTGGAAACGCTAGAATATGAGCGTCAGGCGAAAGAAGCCCGCCTGCGCCGCCGCATCCAGCAGGCAGTAGGGGTGGTGGCAGTGGTGTCCATCGTCGCTGCTGCCGTCAGCATCATCTTTGCTTTGATTGCCAGTGACCGAAGCCGCGAAGCAGATGTCCAACGTGGTGAAGCAGTTGCTGCACAGGCTCAGTCCGAGAAATCCGCCGCCGATTTCCGCCTGATGGCGCTCACCAACGGTTCGCGTGCGGCGTTGGCTGCTGGTGACACCGACACCGCGTTGGCCCTTGCGCTGGAAGCGAACCACGAGCCGAATCCGCCCGGTTATGCCCAGCTTGCACTTGCCCAAGCAGCGTATCGCCCCGGCACGGTGGGGATGATCCCTACAGAGGGAATCATCAGTTTTAATGTACACCCTTCGGGTAGACTGCTGACCGCACTGAAGGCATCTGATCAAAGCCCATCACCCTCGTGGGTGCTGATCGACAGCGATCCAGTGTCGGCGAGTTTTGGTCAGGTGCTTGCCTCACAGATCTTGCCAGATTGGCCCAATCAGGCATACCCCAGTCCTGTTTTTAGTCCAGACGGGAAACTGGCATTCTATTCCTACCGGCTCAGCAATCAGCCGAAGGGTGAGGCATTTCTGATGAACACCGACCCGGAGTCACCTGATTTTCTTAAGACCAATCGGATCGAGGTCGAAGACGCCAACCAAATGTTCTTGGTTGGCGTCTTCGGGGCGGACAGTCACACACTTCTGTTGGCAGGCTGTGCTACTCCCATCGATCCTGAAACCTACATCTGTGATAAGGGGACGTTGGTTGCATGGCACATCAATCCAACGACACGTTCCCTGCTGGGCGTGATGAATCGAGCAGTCACAGATGGATTCATTGACCTGAGCCGGGAGAATCTAGTACCGTGACTTGCTAAAGATGAGGGGTAAGGATAAGATGCATAGATGCAAAAACACGAGATTAAA
>JACSRJ010000142.1 GCA_014879835.1 Anaerolinea sp. | reverse complement strand
CCCAAATGTATTTATCGGAACCTATCTGACCGATTCTCGCAGAGGTCAAAAAAACGGGCTGTTTTTGGGCGGTTTAGAAAAATCAGGGGCGCTTTTTTTGGGGAGGGAGTCCGTGAGAGGATCGCTGATCGGGTGGCCATGGGGTCTCACCCCTACCAAATCCCTCGTAGGGGCTGCCCGGTCTTTTGCCTCCCCCCCTTGCGCCCACTGCGCGGTAGAAGGGGGAGGTTGGTTAAAATGCGCCTGAAGGGATAAAATCGCCGGCCATGTTCAGACTTTTTCCTGATGACTGCTTAAGGAGTCCCCTTTTTACGGTGAAACAAGCGCTTTGTGGCCTCCTGATCGCCCTTCTGGTGATAGGTGTCTCACCCGTCCGGGGGCAGGACAGCCCCCAGATTACCCTTGGCACCCTCGCCCCGATCACCAGCTTTGATCCCGCTGATTCGTTTGATCTGCCCACATGGGAACTGCTCTCCCACCTGTACACCGGCCTGACCCGGCGTATCCCCGGCACGGGGGAGTACACCCTTGCCCTTGCCGCTTCTCATACGGTGAGCGCGGATGGGCTGAGTCACACCTTCAGCCTTCGCCCCGATGCAGCCTTCAGCGACGGCACCCCCATCACCGCCCAGACCTGTGCCGATTCGATCCAGCGCACTCTGACTCTGATGGGCAAAGGCTACGAAGCCGCCGCCCCCTATGTTGAAGGGGTGGAGGTCTCCGCAGCGGGTGAACTGGTGATCCACCTCAAGCGCCCCCTGCCTTATCTGCTGGCCCTGCTCTCCCTGCCCCCATTTTTCCCGGTTCACCCCGGCATTTACCCGCCGGATCAACTGATCAATACGGGTACTGGGGTAATCGGCAGCGGGGTATACCGGATCCGCAGCCTGAAAGCGGATCAGATCAGCCTTGAGGCCGACCCCGCGTGGAAAGGCGAAGCGCCTGCTGTACCCCGGATCGAGGTGCGCCGTTACCCGTATCCGGCGGATCTGCGGGATGCGGCCTTGCGGGGCGAACTTGATCTGATCTGGCGTGGGCTGCCCGATGAAGATGTGGCCAAGGTGATCGCGGGGTCCCCCCAATTTCAGCCCATCCGTCAGCCGGTGCCGGGAGCCTTTTACCTGATCTTTGGAATCAAGGAAAAACCCTACAATGACCCGGCAGCCCGGGCTGGCTTTGCCCAACTGCTGGATCGTGATCGGGCAGTCTTTATGGGATATGGCGACTCCGCGGCCCCCCTGCTGACGCTGCTGCCCACAGCACTGGCCGGTGATGCGCCCCTTTTCCCCGCCTATGATCTGAAAGGTGCGGGCGCTTTTCTGCGCGAGCACGGCTACTCCCCCTATAAACGGATCGAAAGTGAGCTTCAGAGCGCGTCCCGGCTTTATGGGGATGCTTATGGCGCGGCCCTCAATGCCTTGATCACCGAGATCAATCGGGGTGATATTGTCCGGGTGGGGCGTTTTGATACCGAACCGTCGGTATTTTTGGAGCAGATCGAGCGGGGTACCTTCCGCCTCATGGTGGTCGGTTGGACACCGCTGGTCGAACACCCAGACGCCTATTTACGCCCGCTGCTCAGCGGCCCGATTGCGCAGGGTGCGGGTTACCAGAACGATCAGATCACGGCCCTGCTTGATCAAGCCGCCCTCAACCCGCCCAACGCGGCCGCCCTTTATCAACAGGTGCAGACGCTGGCCCGTGCTGATGCAGTGGTGATCCCGATCTGGGGGCGGCAGGCGTTGGCGTTGGTGGGCGGGCGCATAGACCCGGCCAGCGTCAACTTTGGGGGTGACTATCAGCTTCACTTTGAGCGGCTGCGCCTGCAATGAGCCTCGATCTGGATCAGGCTCCCCGCCGCAAGTCCCGCCCGCCTTATGGGGGTGCGCTCATCGTGGCCCTGATCGGGATGCTGATGTACGCCGCGGTAGGGATTTTCCTGACTTTGCCCATTCATGCGCTTTACAAGGGTGATCCCTCGGTGGTTTTTGCCCCCAGCCACTACTACGACGCCCGCCAATATGTGTTCATCTGCACTTATGGGTACAACGTGCCTGCGGGCACCCTGCCCACCATCGAAGTGAGCCGGATGAATTGGATGCCCTTTTACGCCCTTCTTCAGTGTGGCTTGAGTCGTCTGGGGGGCGTCTCGTTGATCTATGCGGGCACCGTGATCTCAACCCTCGCCGTTGGTTTCAGCCTGTTTTTAGGCGGGCTGACCCTTGCCAACCTGAAGGTGCGTGAGCCAGCGCTGCACGCGGGGGCCCTGCTCATTCCTCCGGTGGGGGCTGCGTGGCTCTATCTGCCCGGTGCGGAGGCGACTTATCTGGCGGTGGGCATGGCCGTGATGTACCTGATCACCCTGCCCGATCCGCCCGACAGCCCACGCGGACGTTGGCTGGAGCTGATCCGGGCCGGGTTGGGGGCGGTGGTGGGTTTTGGGCTGCTGTTGACCAAACCCAACGCGCTGGCCCTGATCATCCCCCTCATTTTTGCCTTTTTTTACCGAAGCTGGCGGCGCTCTCAGGAAGCGGGCTACCGCGAGGGTCTGTGGGCTTTTGTGGCCGATGTGGTCATCGAGCATCTGCCCTTCCGTCCCCTGCTGCGGGGGGCGTTGGGTGCGTCCCTGTTTGCCCCGCGCCCCATCCGTTACTCATGGACGCCCATCCTGACCGCAGCCGGGATCGTTTTGGGGTTTGCCTACTGGCTTGCCTACACCAGCCTTCAAAGCGGCGTGCCCAATTACTTTTTGCAGCAGCAGCTTAATGTCTGGGGGCGGGCGTGGTATCCGGGCAATCTGGGGGATCTGCTGATCTATTTTGGGCAGATCTTCACCGGTGATCTCTCCAGCCCGTGGCGGTATAACCCCGCTTGGAATCTGGCCGCCAACCTGAGCGCCCTGATTCCGGCAGCCTCCCCGCGGGTGCCCCCCTTAATCCGGGGGATGCTGCCCCTGATGCTGCTTTTGCTGCTGTATTCGGGCGCGGTGCATGGCAGTGATCGTTACATCCTCTCCACGGCGCTGGTGGCCGTGGGGTGGGGCTGCTGGATCGCGCCTCAGGGTGAAAACGAACGCTGGGCCGCTGTCCGTTGGGGCGTCTTGTTCCTCTTGGCAGTGGTGACCTCGTATGTGCTGGTTGGGTTGATGTTCCCAGTAGGGGAGCCGCAGGCATGGGGTATTGTAAGCAGGTGAATCCAACATGACTCGTGAACGACTCAATCTGGGGATGCGCATTCTGTTGGCCGCGATCTTGGGTGGTGCGTTCCTATTTTCGATCCTTGCGGCCCGTCCGGCTTATCGTTTTTTGGGCAACTATTCGGGGCTGATCGGAACCCCACAGTCCATTGACGCGGAGTGGAATCAGCCAGCGGCCTATCTGACCCTCGAACATCCGGCAGTGGTGGGTTTTCCCGAAGCGTGGCAGCTCCCCGATCAGGTATGTGTGGTGGTGCGCCTCGAACGGGGCAGCGCCCCTACCTCGATCCCCTTTCCCCTGCGCCCCGCTCAGATTCAATGGGATGATCGCCCTGCGGAGACGGTGGTTTACACCCCTGATGAGGTTTACGGGCGGGATTATGAATCCAATGGGAAATTAATCATTGGCAATACCCTTGTGGCCCAACCGATCAGCCTGAATTATCCTTACCGGGTCAGTTGGTTCGGGCAGGAGTCCCTGCCCATCTACCCGGAGCAGGGCATTGGTGGCCTGATGTGTTATCACTTCCTGCTGCTCGATAAAGGCATCAACGTGCGGGTGGTGCCCTTCACCCATCGGCTGATCGTCCGGGTCAAAAACGTATCGATCATCCGCCAGCCCGCCTTCGATTTTGATTTTAACACCCCCACCACCCCGCCGGGGCGCACCCTGCTAAAGCGGGTGATGATCGAGGATTACCTCAAAGGCCTCAGTGACAGCGGCTCCTTTGCGGTTCAGCCCATGAGCACCTCACAGGTGGATCAGCGGGCACGGGAACGGGCGCTGGCCCGGTAAAGGGGTCAACGAGGAGTCCGGTCTGCACGGGCCGGGCGACCATGTGGGGTCGCCCCT
>JACSRJ010000131.1 GCA_014879835.1 Anaerolinea sp. | reverse complement strand
GAAGAAAGCCACAATCCCCTTCTCGCAGGGATGTTCCTCGCTGATTTTGGCTTCGGCGCGTATGAGCAGTTTCAGGCACATGGCGGGCTGCTGGCGCTGCGAGCAAGGTGGAAAGGAGTTACCACACACAGGGTTCTTGGTGCCAGAGGTCCATACTATCGCCCTATATCCGAACCCGTTGCCGGCGGACCAGTCCGAAAACTATCCCTTGAACGAGTCAGGATAACTCCCAAAGGTGTGGACGTAGTAGAACGCCACCTTAAAAGGTTCGCTAACCCACTCAAGGAGGCTGAGAACGCTATGCTACAAAGATTGCGTGAGATTAGCCTTGGTCGCCAACTGCCAGAAGGAGCGGATTTGCGTTTCTATACACACGAGTTACGCGAGTTTGTCAGGTACAGACGTGTGGGGTATCCCATAAGTCAACCGTCCGATCCTGATCTAGCATATGAATTATGGGCAAACGCCCATGCTGCAACACTGGCAGATTATGGGTTGCCAGAAATGGACTCCCTTGGAAATCATACCCTCTATCATCTAAGTCTTGAACACTTATTGAGGTGAAGCATGACTGACTTCGAAATCGCACTCTTGAAGCTGGTCGCTCGAGGTGAGGGGCAATGGAGTTGGTATGAAATAGGAATGCGATTGCCGGGTCCTTACCTAAGCAAATCTAAAGATATGATGATAACGCTAAAACGCCTTGCGGAGATGGGATATGTTATCCATGAGACGAAAGCGGGAGAAGCTCGTGACAGATGGGAATTGTCGCCGAAAGGCCAAAGCTTTCTGGATTCATTGTCTGATATGTGATTTTTGAAAACGCCCTAGTTGAGGTTGTTAGTGATTATGACACAGTGCTTTGCGGAGAACCCTGTAATTGAAAGGAATTCCACACATTTCCAGTCAAGGGGATTACCGGCTAGGCCTTAACCCAACACTGGTACCCCCACCCACGCCTTGAACTACGATCCCTACGGCGTACCTTTACAACCGAATACCACGAACACCACCCTCGGCTTCACCGGGGAGCAAACCGACCCCTTTGGTCTGGTGAATCTGCGCGCTCGGACGTGCAATCCTCGGTGGGGCGCGTTCACCAGCGTTGATCCGGTGCTGGGCGTGGGCGGCAGCACGGGCTGGAATGGGTACCTCTACGCCAACGCTAATCCCGCCAACCTCACTGATCCCAGTGGGCGGTGTATCGGACCGCTCACGTTCCTGCTGCCCGTTTGCATCGGGGCAATTGCAGGTTTCGGGGTTGGAGCCGGGTTGGATACCGCCGGACAGGTCGCCTACATTGCTCAGCACGACTGGAACTGGTCACTCTACAACCCCGGACAGGCGCTTCGTGCTGGCGCGATTGGTGCAGTAGGTGGCGCGGTAGGAGCAGGGGTAATCGGCGCCAGTGCGCTGAGCGCAAGTTACCTCGGCATAACCGCTGGGGCGAATAGTGCGCTTGCTTATGGGGTGGGAACCGTTGCCGTTTCGGGTATGGCTGGTGGTCGCGCTGCCAAACTGACCGAGAACGCGCTCTATAACCGTCCCTTGGATCAGGGGCTGTGGAATCTGGGGGATATTGCCCGTGATGCCCTGCTCGCGGTTGGGGGAACCTAGGCGTTTGGGAGTGCCGCCAATGCCCTCACCCGGGGAAATACCAACTACTTCACCGCTTTCCTGCCTCGCTCCTTTGTGGATCTCATGCCCGCAAGCGAGGCCGCTCGCTATCGCGGGTATTGGGATCCACCACTCCTTTCATTCTCGAGTAGTCTCAACGCACGTAGCTACTCCGCCCGTGCCGCCGAACTCCGGGATCAGATATCGGTGCAAGGGCGATGGTATCGCAGATTTTCAGGAGATAAAGGTAACATTGCAATAATCGACTATGACATCAGTGGTATTGGTGAAGGGACGATTTTTGCTCACAGCGGCAAGCGCGCTGCATCTGGCACTGCTCCCTACATTGCTGAATCATCGGAACGATACTTTCGAACGATCATCTATCGAGAACTCGACAGATCCATTGATGCAGAGGCAAAAGCCCTTGAAGCTTTGGCAAGGCGGTTAGGTGCCACAAACCCGCCATCATTTGAGTATCGGTTACCTGGCATACGTGGCACTGTTGATTTATTCACTGAGCTGCTTCCCTGTGAATCCTGTGGAGGACTCACCGGAATGAATGGGGTCATTGGACAATTCCGTTTCCTTTTTCCCAATGTTAAGGTCAATGTCCACTGGTCTAGATAACGAGGGTTGACTCATGACATTCGAAATCGAGGCGATTGAAGCCCTGAAGGGGAACCTTCTCTCTATTGCACTACGTCCTGATCATAGAGTGTTCGAGGGCTGCACTGAATCAGAAATTGCTCAAATTATGAAAATGCAGGGTGTGAGTCGGCTTCCTTTATTGTATAAGCAGTTTTTGCTCCTCATGGGGCGTAAAGGAGGAAGATTGCAGAATGTATTAGATCTTTTTTATCCCACCTTGTTGGAACTCAAAAAGCTTGCAAGTGATTCTCTCGAATTTGATGGTAATCCGTTTCAGTTACCGTCAGACGCATTTGTGTTTGCGACGCACCTTACTCATCTGTACTACTACTTCTCAACTGCAGATGGCGATGATCCGCCTGTCTATGGATTTGAGGAATTTGACAAAACACCTAGATTGATTGATGGCAGACTCTCGGAGTTTTTTGATGGGTTATACCACGACCTAAAATCATGAGATTCCTTCATCAGTCGTCGGGGGAACCTGGGCGTTTGGTAGTGTTGCCAATGCGCTCACCTGAGGTAACACTAACTACTTCACCGCCTTCCTAGCTCGCTCCTTTGTGGATCTCATGCCTGCAAGCGAGGCCACTCGCTATCGGGGGTATTGGTCAGCCACCCCAAATAAGATTGCTTCGGTCTACCTATCCAATCCTGACTCGATTTCAATAGAGGCAAGAGCTCATTACTGGGCAGAACGAATTGCAGAAGAAGTCGAAGACTACCCTGCTCAACTGACAAGAGCTAATAAACATCTAGGGATAACTACACGAAGACCTGCAAAAGTAACTGTCGCTATCGACGATGCAACGGGAGAAATGTTCTTTGGAACCAGTGGAACGCCCTATATCACCCAGATTCATCCTAAAATGAACGCACGCATGTTTTTCGAAAGTCTCGAGAAATGGCCAATCCCAAGTTGCGCAGAGTTTAAGGCTTGCAACTTCGCCCTGTGGGCAGGGTACGACATACCCAACCTAACCCTATACACTATTGATGTTCCCAAATTCATGCCAGCTGTGCGTTGCGCAAACTGCCAGATTATTACTCAAGGTGCCAATGTACCCAGTGACTTGCTCCGGAGGTGATTTTCCAGATGTTTCAATTTGAAGATACGGTGCTTGAGATGCTGGTTATTGCCGGGTGGAGTGAGAAGTATAGATTTGATATCTCAAGGTATCTAGAATGGTACAAACTACACGGATGTATACCATCCGAACAGGTCACACACTTTCTGCTCCATTTTGGAGGTTTGCACATTGGCACAGTTACAGATCGGTCCGCACGCTCTGCTCTACCTTTTAACCTTGATCCATATCCAATGTTGTATCGCACAAAGCCGTGTGTAGAATATGCTTTGCTTGCCGAACTGGAGGGCATGGATCCATGCTCCATATTCCATATTGGCAGAGCCTGCAACGATTATATGGACTTCTTGATGGTTTCGGATGGTCGAGTATACCTTTCCTTCGATGGAACTATCTTGTTTGTTGCAGGCAATGGAACGGATGCAATTGAGACATTATGCCTAGATAAAGAGCTTGTAGTTATTAACGCGCCAAATTGAGAGGAGCACTAATACGCAAACTAGGGTAGCGCGTTTTGCCCTCTCTACTTGCGCGCCCGGTACTACCATCCCAAGTTGGGAGCCTTCACCAGCGTCGATCCGGTGTTGGGGGTGGGCGGCAGCACGGGCTGGAACGGCTATCTGTACGCCAACGCAAATCCCGCCAACCTCACCGATCCCGCTGGGACGTGCGTTGATCCCCTGTCGTTCATCGTGTGT
>JACSRJ010000193.1 GCA_014879835.1 Anaerolinea sp. | reverse complement strand
GAGATCAGCGCCATCTGCGATGCAAACCTCGAACGCCTTGCCGAGATCGGCGAGAAATACAGCATTCCAACGGATCAGCGTTTCAGCGATTACGAGTCCATGCTCGCCGAGGTGAAGCCTGATCTGGTGAGTGTGGCTTTGCCCAATGCGATGCACGCGCCCGTTTCGATCAAAGCCCTTGAGGCAGGCGCACATGTCCTGTGCGAGAAGCCGATGGCCATGAACACGGCTGAAGCACAGCAGATGATTCAAGTTGCCCAAAAGAGTCAACGTCGGCTGATGATCTGCTATAACCACCGTTACCGTGCCGATTTGGCATGGATTCGACGGATGCTCGAAGCGGGCGCTCTCGGTGACATCTATCACATCGAGGCCCATTGGCGGCGAGAGACTGGCATCCCCGGTTGGGGTTGGTTTGGCTCACGGGAGGCCTCCGGCGGCGGTTCGTTGATCGATCTTGGGGTTCATGTACTTGATATGGCCTTGTGGCTGCTGGATTATCCCGGAGTGAGCAGCGTCAGCGGTTCAACCCGAAGTGCCTTTGGGGTGAGAGGGCAGAAGGTGTGGGGGCTGCCTCGGTGGATGAGCGACAAAAGTGTACCCTTTGATGTTGAGGATGGCGGAATTGGCTTCATCCGCCTCAAGAACGGGGCTTCTTTGCATCTTGAAGCCACATGGGCCGAACACCGTGCCCCTAAGGATGACCTGATCCGTCTTGAAATACAGGGAACGGAGGCGACCGCGATCCTCAATATCCCCAACTATACCAAAGACAACACCTTGACTCTGTACACCGCGATAGCTGGTGCGCCAGTCACGGTCACCCCGATTGTTCGTTGGGACGGGCCATGGGGGCACGAAGGTTTGATCGCGGATGTAGCAGAGGCGATCCGCACCGGGAACCCCTCACCTACGCCTGCTGAGCAGGGCTTGCTTGGGGTGCAGATCATCGAAGCCATTTATGCCTCGGCACACAGTGGGCGCGAAGTGGTCTTCGACTGAGGTTGAGGGGGATAGAGCCAGACTGCCTGACCGCTCAGGTCGGTTTGCCCACATAATACTCCGCCTCGCGTTCTTCCGGGGTGAGCGAACGCACCGCATTGGCATATGCCGTGCTGAATTCATTGGCCGAAGCAAAACGTTTTTCAGGGGATTTCTCCAGCCCTTGAAGCACCACGGACTCAAGGGCCCGGGGGAAGCTCCAGTGAAGGAAGGAAGGCGCAGGCGGCTTTTCGCCCACATGCTTCAACGCCAGTCGATCTGGTCGTTTATCATAAAAAGGGTAACGCCCCAACAGCATCTCAAATACAACCACACACAGAGAGTACACATCAGATGCCGGCGTGAGTGGATGATCCATCACCTGTTCTGGTGACATATATTCAGGGGTACCCACACTGATCCCTGTTTGGGTAAGTTTGGTCCAATCGAGGACCTTGCTCAGACCAAAATCTGCTAGATAGATTTGATTCTTGGTAGCCTGACCGTCTTTTACCACCTCGATCAGGATGTTTCCCGGTTTGATGTCGCGGTGGATAACGTTACGACTGTGGGCGTAGTCCAAGGCCTTCGCCACAGGATTGAGGATCTGCCACGCGCTGATCGGGGAAAAGCGGCGCTTCTGCATCAGATCGTAAAGCGAAACCCCCTTCACCATACGCATCACATAATACAAATAGCCACTTTCATCACCATAACTAAAGACCGGGATGATGTTGGGGTGTTGAAGCTGGCTGAGCAGAGCCCCCTCGCGCTTGAATCGACGGCGAAACTCCTCATCCCGAATGTATTCGGGGAGCATCACCTTAATCGCAAAATCAGTGGGGTCGTCTGATCGGGTGGCGTGGTAAACCGATCCCATGCCGCCCTCACCAATACACTTGCCAATGGTGTATTCGCCCAGTATCAGCCCTTCGAGGCTCTGTACTGCCATTGGGAGTCTCTCCTGCTCTAGGTACTCTCTCATCATCGCACGATCAATGGACACTGCCAGTGTACCATGAACTAAATGCAGATTGAGGGGAAGGTTTTGTGAAAAATTCATCCCACCTCAAACGGATAGATGCACTGTGCGCCGCCCTCAGAGGCCTTACCAGACCTTGATCAGCCTCTGACGAAACACCGCATTTTAGGGCGTTTTTCCTTACCCATTGTGGACTTGAACTATACTTATTTTCTCAAGAGAGGATATAATTCCCCCATCTTTGTGGTATACCGAAAATTGGGTTCATGACTCACGATTCCAGTCATTCTAACCCTC
The DNA here is from genome assembly GCA_014879835.1 of Anaerolinea sp. GTDB lineage: Bacteria > Chloroflexota > Anaerolineae > Aggregatilineales > UBA2796 > UBA2796. Next base: position 17,429 of record JACSRJ010000193.1, on the reverse strand, counting down.
AACCCATACTTCCCCGCGCCCCAACTGCAATTGTTCTGAGCGCATTGGCGGTCACTTTAGTATTCTTATTCCCCTCACATAACACTGCGCCCATTTCGATCCCCGTGGGGATCGCCGTTTACGCGCTCCTGTATGCGGCCCTTGCGATCTTTTCATTTAGGGTTCAGGCAGGGCTGTGCAGTGGCTTTCAGAATCTCGTCCCGATGGCGGCCTTTTTCTCCTTTGGTGGTTATGCAGTTGTTTTGGTGGTGTTTATTGGTGCAATCCTGCTGGAACTGGGGCGTTCAATCTTTGGCAAGTACCTTGATCTGCCCCCCCATACGCCCCTGCAAGCGGTGATCAGCATCCTCTTTAATGCAGGTGCAGGCGGTTGTTCAACCCTGATTGCGAGCGCGGTATATACTGCCCTAGGGGGCACAATTCCCCTGACAGCGGCATTCATGCCACAAATTACCTCATTGGCAGCCTCGTTTTTGGTGCGAGCGTTCCTTTACATCACCATTGTTTTGCTCAGTTTGAGTCCCTTACAGCCTGATCAGCAGCATTGGCTGATCCGATTCTCTGTTGTTGAACTTCTGGTGATGCCCGTATCACTGCTTCTTGCGGTGAGCCTAAACGACGGGTTGAACGGCGGTTTTTTGCTCTTGTCACTGGGATCAGTCATGGTCGCGGGGCTTTTCCGCAGCAGTGAGCGTTCCCGACGCGAACTGGAACAGCGCCTTGATGATCTGGCCACCATTAATCGGGTGGGACAAACCCTCTCCTCCAGTCTGGCCCCAGAAGACCTGATCCACCGAATTTATGAACAGGTTCAGGTGTCGGTCAACGCCCCCTTGTTTTTTGTGGCCCTGTTGGATCAAGAGCGGCACATCCTCAGTTTTCCTTTTGTGATGAAAGATGGGCTTCGCCTTTCTTGGCCGCCTCAATCGAGTGAGCATGGTCTCTCAGAGTACGTGATCCGATCCGGCGCTCCCTTGTTTCTTCAAGGAAAACCCGAAGATCTACGGCGCACCTTTGCCGAGATGGGCATCCAGCCGTCTCTTCCAGAGACAGCATGTGTGGCTGCGGTACCTTTGATCGCCGATAACGAGGCCTTCGGTGTGATTGTCATTCACAGCCCGGACGATCCCACCGCCTTTGATCGCTCTGGGCTAACGCTGATCGCGGCCATTGCAGGGCAGGCTTCGGCCGCTCTGCGCAACGCACAACTGTACAATCAAGTGTACGAGATGGCCAACAAATTGGCCTTGCTCAACAATGTCTCTTCGCTGGTGAGTGCCTCGCTTGAGCTTGATGCAGTCTTGGATCAAATCTGTAAGGTGGTCATTGAGGTTGGAGTCGCGGATAAAGTTGGGGTATTCCTGACCGAAGGGGGAACCGCCCTTCGACTCGTACATTCAATTGGACTCAGCGAGGAGTTTGTGGCCCAGTTCCGAGAAATTGGGCGTACTGACGACAGCGGGCCGATGAGCTTCCTCAAAAAGCGGGAGATCATGGCGATCTCTGACGTTCATACCGATCCCCGGGGGCGAGGATGGCGCACACTGGGGGAATTTGAGGGATATATCAGCATGTTGGCCATCCCACTGGCGGCCAAAGACGAGGTGATCGGCTTTTTTGCCATCTTTTATGGCGAAATGCACACCTTTAACCCCAGTGAAATTGAGTTGATGAATACCCTGACCAATCAAGTCTCAGTGGGGATCGCCAATGCCCGACTTTATCAGGACACCCAAACCCGTGCAGGACAGTTGGGTCGCCTGTATGATTCTGCACGCTCACTGAATGCCTCACTTAATTTGTCCGATGTGGTCGGAAAAGCCATTGAGGCCCTTGCGGGCATCAATGCCCCTGATGCGGTGAGCATCCAACTGTTGGAGGGCAGTGGGGCCTTGACGCTGTTAGGGGCGCAGGGAATGACCCTCGGCCAACAGGAGCAGCCCACCCCCTCCGCGCTCAAAGCGATCCGAACGGCTTGTCCAGTACTCCTGCCTCAGGACGCGGATGATCTGGAACTGATGACCCGATTCCATTTTGAAAACATGATGGTTTTCCCCCTGACGAGTGGGGAACGGGTTTTTGGTTTGGTCACCATTGGGCATAGGGCGCGGCGTTTTGTGGATCAAGCTGAACTGCGCCTCACTGAAGCCATGGTGAACCAGACTGCAACGGCCATTCGCAACGCGCAGTTGTTTAATCAGGTAGATATTGCGCTTGATCAACGGGTGAACGAACTCTCGGCAATTGAGGCGATCTCCCGCAAGATTTCGGGGGCGCTTGATCTGGATTCAATCATCACGGATGTGCTCGATACCGCCCTCAACGTGACACAGGCCGATATTGCGGCTATCGCACTACGGGCCACCGGCAGCCCCAAGCGCCTCACCCTTTTTGAGCGCCGTCGCGGGGGCAGCGGCATGGCAACCCTGACCCAGATCATTGATGTCTATACAGGGGTGGTAGGGCGGGTGACCCGCACCGGAAAGATTGCCCGCATCCCCCAGATCAAAAATGAACCCGACTATACCCCCTCCAGCCTCAGTGAGATACAGTCGGAATTGTGTGTGCCCGTCATGCAAGAGGACAAGATCATCGGCGCGATCAACCTCGAAAGCCGGATCGAAAACGCCTTCACCGACTTCCACGAGCGTTTTTTAATCAACCTTGCGGCCCATGCCGTGATCGCCATCCGCAATGCTCAGCTTTTTGAGGAGCGCGATCTTCAGATCGGGACTTTAATCCGACTGCGTAACCTCTCCATGGAGTTGATCTCGGCCAGTTCCCTTCAACAGGTGATGAGTCTGATTGTGGAGTACACCCTGATCATCTCTAGAGGCAAGGATGTTCATCTGTATCTTTACGATTACAAGGCTGATGTCCTCGTTTTTGGGGCCAGTCTGTGGCTTGATGGACGTGAAAATGTAGAGGCCAAACGCCCCTCCAAAGAGGGCTTAACCTATCAGGTAGCGCGTACCGGTAAAATATCCCTCGTCCCGGACAGCCGCGATTTGCAGCGGGCCACCACTTTCTCGGATATCACCACCTTTGGGGCCATTGCGCGCATCCCCATCAAACGAGGGGATCGGGTGCAGGGGGTGCTGGTGATCACCTACCGCGAACCCCATCACTTTAGTGAAGACGACGTGCGTTTGTTTGAGCTGCTCAGTGGGCAGGCTGCAATTGCTATCGAGAACTCCCGTCTGTTTGAGGAAGTCAGCACCGCACGGGATCGGATGCGGTTGGTGTTGGATTCTACTCAGGATGGGATCATTTTGGTGGATCGGCAGTCAAATCTGGCCCTTTTTAACCGGGCTGCTGAGAATATTTTAGAGTATCCCTTGGGCGCGATGATCGGACGCAGTGTCCTGCGCATTGCAGCACGCGCCCCTCATGAAATCAGCAACATCCCCAACCTCGACTTTTGGAAGCAGCAAATCCATGATGTGCTGCGCACGATCCGCCAAAACCCTGCTGCGCCCACCCGCCGCCAGTTTTCCATTCAGGGGACTCAACCCCGCGAAATCGAAGAGGTCACCATCCCTGTGGTTGACGAGGATGGAATCCTCAATGGACGGCTGATCATCCTGCGTGATGTGACCGAAGAAAAGGCGCTCAAGGATTTGCAGGAGAGCCTCACCCAGATGGTGCATCACGATCTGCGCAGTCCGCTGGCAAATATCGAGACCTCGCTGCTCATGGCGCGGGAGATTGCGGCTGTATTAGGTGACCCAGATCTCAGTTCGTTGATCGAAGTTGCCATCAGTTCCTGTCAGGATGGACGCCGGTTGGTGGATACCCTTTTGGACATCAACAAACTTCAGGAAGGTCGGCTGACCCCTCGCCGTGAGAAGTTTGTCCTTCATGCCATCGTTGATAGTGTGCTGAGCAACAAGAGTGTTTATGCGCGGGCCGAAGAAATACGCCTTCTAAACCTGACGGCTGAAGACATCCCCGCCTTCACCGCGGATACTGATCTGATCCGACGGGTGATCACCAATCTGGTTGAAAATGCCATCCGTCATACCCCTAAACGTGGTGAGGTGCGGATCGAATCAAGTATCGAGCCGCCGCTTTCCGCATCCGCTCTGCCTCAAGTGAAGGTGATGATTACCGACACCGGCAAGGGGGTACCTGTGGAGTTTCGGGAGCGCATTTTTGAGATGTTTGTGCAGGTTCCCGGTTCTAATGTGCGCGGCCGTCGTGGGACGGGTATCGGGCTGACCTTCTGCCGACTCACGGTTGAGGCGCACGGCGGGCGTATCTGGGTTGAAAATGGCCCTGAAGGCGGGGCCCGGTTTGTGTTCACCTTGCCTCAACTGCCCCTTCAGACTGAGGACAAACCATGACGACCGAAGGGCGGGGCATTGCCCGTCGGATGGGGCTGGAACGCAGCACCGGACAGCAGTACTATCTGCGCAGCCTTCAACACTACAATGATGGCGATACCGAGAACGCGATCCTCGATATTTCTGAGGCGATCTACTATGATCGGGGATATGCGGTGTATTACAGCCTGCGGGGTATATATTACGTCACCAGTGGACAGCTTCAGGGGGCGGAGACCGACCTCAAGTACGCCCTCAAAATCAACCGCCGCGATTGGCTGGCAAACTTTGGTTTGGGCATCGTCCAGTTCCTCAATGGTGACATCGCGGGGGCGCTGTTCCATTTTGAACGTGCAGCAAAGTTCAACTCACGCCGTCCAGAAATTTGGTACTATCGGGCAGTGGCCGCTTTTTACAACCGTGATTATGAAAAGGCGCACACATTTATCGAGCGCGCCCTCACCCTTTTCCCGGATAGCGACAAACGCTCCCGCGAGGCCAAAATCTGGAAAAAAGAGATCGAAACGCAACTGCCTAACCAGAGCGCATCAGACCCAAACAAAGCCGCCAAAAAAGCCCGCCCCAAAAAATAAGAACAGCCATGCGATTATCACGCTTGATCTTCACCTTGTACCTGACCATAGTGGTCTTTGCGGCTGTAACCTTCACGGTTGCGGCTGCCCCGCACCCCAATGCCAACCCCTTGAACCCTTTACAGCAAACGCCAGCCCTAGAGCAGCCTACCAATACCGCCACCCCAGAGCGCCAATGGTGTCGCCACAGCGCTGACTGTGGTGGACGAGGTCTGGTCTGTCAGTGCGAGTGGTCGCTGCCCAAATCAAAAGGCGGCTTTGCGATGGGCACCAGCGGCGGTTGGACATTGACTTGCCCTGTGACGTGGTGGAAGTGCCTTGATCGCAACTATATTGGCTATACCTACTTCACCCCCGGTTATGCGCCACCGCTGGATACAGTCTGGCGCCCGCCCAGTGAGTATGCTGTTTTTGACAGCTATTATGGCTCTTGGGATGGGATTCACCCCGATCTGGTAAATCCCTTGAATCGATTCTTCAGCGATCCAGAAGTGAAGCAGTATCTTGATCAGAATCGTTTGGTGATCATCATCACTTCAGGTTATCGAGTGGATGACCACTGGAGTCAACATATCAGTGGTCGGGCTATCGATATTTACCTCACCCCGCGAGATCACACGGGCACTGGGGGACGTCGGATGTTCCCTATCAACCCCCTTCGCCCTTATCTGCTCAAGGTAGGGTTCATCTATCCGACGGCGTGGGATGCACCCCATTATTATCTGCCTGAAGCCAATGCAAACCAGAACCCTTCCACCCTTGATCCCCTGCGTGAGTTCATCCTGAGGGCTACCCCCACCCCGGAATCAAATGAGGGAGCGCTTGCACCTACCTTAATGCCAACTGCTGCTGCGACTTCTCAGTTTAACTTTCCACCGACCAATACCCCTAAAGCCGCAAACTGAGGCATAGCTAACTTAAAGAGCAGTTCCTCTGATGGCGGTTCCTCAAAAAGGGCTGCCTTCACAGCAGTCAGCGTATCTCTATAGGGGCATTTGCTGTCAGGGTTTGAGCATTGGTTTGCCAATGGCGCTGCCTAACTGACCCGTCGCCTAGGTTCAGGACGAAGATTAAGACGGGGGGGATGCCCGCATTGGTAACTCGGTAGATTGAAACAGCAGCAGGGGACGCATTTACGACCAGTTGTTGGCTGTCTGGGTGCCACCGCAGAGCAGTAATGGCATGATCTGTATTAGGCGAAGAACTGCCGAACTGAGCGACAATATCCATGCGCAGTTCCTCCTAAAGCCTAATAGAGAGTCTCCAATGTGGTCTATACACAGAGCTTCACTCCCACTCCCACACTGCTTCCCCTGACAAGGCGCGGCGGATCTGTTCAGGAAATCGGTCGGGATCAAGGGGCTTGCCAATGAAGCCATCAAACCCTGCGGTTTTGGCCCGTCGAAGTTGATCCTCACTGGCGTCTGCGGTCACTGCCAAAACAAGGGTATTGCGCAGGCGCGGACTGGCACGTACCTTTTGAAGGGCTTGATAACCGTCTTCGTAGGGGAGGTGAATATCCATCAGGATCAGGTCAACCCGAGGCAAGGTATCCGCAAATTGAGCAACCTGCCAGCCCGAAGTTTTCCACTCGCAGCGTTGGATTCCCATATAGGCCAACATGCGTGCGACTAATACAAAATTGCGCATGTTATCTTCAACAACCAATACGTGAGCATCTGCGGGTTCGATGGCGGTACGCTTTGAATCAGTCATCTAAACTCTTCTCCCGACTGTTAATGACCGGGATCAACCTGTGGCTATTTTAACCCTCTTTGTGTCTAATTGTAACCCGATTTGGAGGCAAGAATGAAAAAACTATCAATCGTGATCATGTTGTTACTTTTGCTCCCCGCCTGTTCCTCAGGTGTGGGCAGCCCCGCTTATCGGGTAACTCCGACCCGGCCCCCGGCCACCGCCACCCCTGATCCATCACTCAAAGTGGTCAAGATCGGTGAGGGCCCGTGCGTGGGTGTACAATCCCCGGAGGATGCCAAAACTTCCCTGCCCGGCAAAGACAAAACATGGTCAAGCCTGCCAGAGATGACCATCAACCGTGAAAACACCTACTGCGCGATCTTGACCACCGAAAAAGGACGGATGGTGCTTCAGCTTTACCCCAAGATCGCGCCTCAGCATGTCAACAGCTTTGTGTTTTTGGCGCGCCAGAACTTCTACGATGATACCACTTTCCATCGGGTGCTGACGGACTTCATGGCCCAAGGCGGCGATCCCACCGGTACAGGTTCCGGCGGCCCCGGTTATGCGCTGCCCCTAGAGACCAGCAGCGCGGCGCTCTATGATCGCGTAGGGGTATTGGGTGCAGCCCGCACCACCGAGCCCAATACCGCGGGCAGCCAATTCTTCATCACCTTTGGCCCCACCCCAAGCCTGAATCCGGGGGCAAATGGGTCCGGGTACACCATCTTTGGGCAGTTGGTTGAAGGGGAAGCCACCCTCCGGGCGATCACCCTGCGTGATCCCCAGACCAACCCCACTTTCAGCGGGGATCGGCTGATCTCGGTGCGGATTGTTGAACTGCCTGCGCAGTAACTCCTGAAAAGCCAATTAAAAAAGGGGGGATTTGCGCAGATTGAACCTATTTGCCCTCTTTTCCAAGCTGGAGACGGGCACCGCGAAGCGGTCGCACAGGGGCGATGAGGTTAATCATCGAAGGGTGAGTTTTCAAACGGACTCTAAGAAATTCACCCCCTAGGAACAAAAAACGGGGCAGAAGATAAGGTTTGAGCCTTTCTCCGCCCCGTTTGAGAGGCTGATCCGCTGGTGCGGATCGCCTCATCTTTTACCTCGCAGCGTACTACTGCAACGTGAGCAAATACGCGATCACATCATCGATCTGACGTTTGGTGAGGGTTGATTCAAATTGGGCCGGCATCAACCCTGCCGTGAACCCCTGAACTACGAACTTATTGGGGGCGATGATCGATTCCCGAATATAGGCTTCAGCACTCAAATTGGGGACGCGGCTCCCTGCACGGCTGGCGATACCTTTTAAAGAGGGCCCAACCAAGGTTGTCCCCGACTTCACATCATGGCAGGCGCTGCATGTGCCCACCCCCGTAAAGACCTGCATCCCTCGCTGTGGGTCCCCACCCGAACCACTGGCCGCAACCGATGCCAAGGTGGGCGTTATCACGGGAACCCCTACCGGTTCGGGGGTGGGGGTTGGTTCGACCACGACCCCGATCTCCACCCCCGCATCAGCAGGCAAATAGGGCACCCCGCCGGGCGTGGGTGTGCCGTAGAGGAGCCATGCGACCACAAAGGGATCAGTGGCGGTCGGGGTGTGGGTAGGGAGGGCCGTAGAGTCTCCGAGATTACCTGCGGCAATGCGGGTTGAACCGCCACATGCCGCAAGGATCAAACCGAGGCTCAGAAGCGCCGTAAAAAGGACGGCAGATCGGAATTTAGGAGTAGACATCATCCGCTTCATTTTGGGTAAATCCAATGCTCTCATGTAGAACCAAACCCCACCGATGTGCAAAGGTGGGCAAAGTGGGGTGAATCTATCGTATGTTCCGTCTCTTGCGCAACCCGTAAACCAAACAGCGAGCGGGTCATTGACCCGCCCGCAGCGCATACCTGAATCTGGCTTCGTTTAGTCCCAGCCAGCGACTACTCCTGAATGATCAGCACCGTGACCATGCCAAACATCCCATGCACTGATTCGGCGTGGGAGAGGATATGGCAGTGGAAGGCCCACACACCGGGTTCTTGGCAATCGACCAGCACATCGTAACGTTCGCCGGGGGCAATATTGAGCGTATCGACCAGATAGGGCGAAGGCAGGCGGGCCCCGTCTTTGGCGATCACCATTTGGTACATGCCGTGCAGGTGCATGGGGTGGATTTGCAGCCCTTCGTTCATGTAACGGATGCGGATGCGATCACCCTTTTTGGTGATGATCGGCTGGGTGGCAGGGAAGCCGCGCCCATTGAGGGCAAAGCCGATGCCCGCATCATTGAGGAGCATCACATAGTCACCATTCACTGAGGGTTCATTGGTGGTATCAACGGGGTCAATGATGAACGCTCCCATCAAGCCGCGGGAGGTCTGCTCAGCGGCATTGTGGTGCGAGTGATACATGTGTGTGCCCGCGTTTTTGGCCACAAACTCATAGGTGAACTTGGTTCCCGGCTGAATCGGCGGTTGGGTCACATAAGGCACGCCATCCATGCTGTTGGGGGTATGCACCCCGTGGAAGTGAACCCCGTGCGACTGATTCATCTTGTTGGTGACGTTCACCCGCACTTTTTCGCCCTCGGTTACCCGAATGGTGGGTCCGGGGATGGTGCCGTTGTACATCATCGCGTCCAACACGTTGCCCGGTGAAACTTCCCAAGGCGCTTCAACGCATTCGAGCTCAAAGACCTTAACATCTCCGTCCATAGTAAAGGGAAGCTGGACGCCCCAGAAGTTGGGGTCTTTACCCACGTTCTCAAGGAAGTATTTCACCCCGGCTTCGTGTTCAGCGTCCATTTGTTTCCAGTCGACGCCGCCATCCTGCCACGGGAGACGCATATTCATTCGGGTGGGTTGGGTGTTGTTTGCTTGTGCGATCTTGCTCCCGGCTGCTCCTGCGCCGAACATCGCACCCACGGCCGCGGCCGCCTTCAAAAATCGTCTACGGGTCAAGTTGAACATAAAACGGCTTCTCTCCCTGAACTTCCTTGTGATCGTGAACGTTCGGTGAACTTTTGGGAATCGATATCAATTGTGATTCAGATGGGACGAAACGGACTGTAGCACAACCCTTCAACAATCATCTAGTGACAAATGTCCTTGAATCTCATGGCATTTGGCAGGTGACTTTGAGAGGGAGTTTACTTGGACAGATCCGTAACAAATTTATCCAACCCATTATAACCCTAACGTTTGCTCAATACCACAAAAGGAAGCTGAAATGCCTCCCCCAAAAATTACCCTCTGGCAGCGGGTTTTCCTGAGTCCACGAAACCGTAAAACGACTCATCATGGGGCAAATATCCCTCTGCCTGCCACAGGGATTTTCGGGAATCTGCACCAATAGAAAGGGAAAACCGGGATATTTTTGGCGGTGTTTTTTGACCTGTGGAGCCATACAGCATCCCTGTGCAAATGTTTCCTCAAAGTGTCTTATCGGTTTCAGTAATCAAATACTGGCATATTGCATTGAAATTTGATAGCCGCTACAATTTTGACAACACTAGGGCATTGAGATGAAGGTGTGAGAGGTGCAGTGCCTTATACAGGCAAATTTGCACCTTTGATCCCGATCCCCCACATTGTTGTGGGGATAATGTCCCTATTGGCTGATGCCAATACAGGCGTTGTGTTGGCGTTCTGAGTCAAGGTCACCGTGTGCTTGAAGGAGTAGAAGACGTGAAGGCTGCAAAGTATTTAGCTTTAGTCATAGCCCTCGCACTGGTTGGCAGCTTCGTAACTGCCCCAGTCGCTTCGGCGCAGGATGCAAAAGTAATCAAAATTGCCTCCCACAGCCCCCTTTCCGGTGGGCAATCGCTGCTCGGAACCGCCATCCGTAACGGGGTGGAACTGGCCATTGAGCAGTACAAGAAACCCATCGAAGATATGGGCTTCACCGTCGAATTTGTGCCCTTTGACGATCAGGCAACCCCTGATGTGGGCGTTTCCAATGCCCAGAACATCGTCAACGATCCGGCGATCCTCGCCCTCGTGGGGCACCTGAACTCCGGCGTGGCGATCCCCTCCTCGGAAGTTTACAACCGTGCTGATCTGGCCATGGTCTCCCCTGCCAACACCAACGTAAATGTGACCGACCGCGGTTATCCCACGGTCAATCGCGTGTGCGGGCGTGACGATGCGCAGGGCGCAGCAGGCGCGCAGTATGCGGTTGAGAAGCTCGGCTCCAAGAAGGTCTATGTTCTCCATGACAAGACCGCCTATGGTGAAGGTGTGGCCACCTTCTTTGCGCAGGCTATGGAAGCTGCTGGCGTGGAAGTATTGGGCTTTGAAGGCACCACCGAAGCCGCTAACTTCGACGCGATCATCACCCCCATCGCCGCACTCGAACCCGATCTGATCTACTTCGGCGGCATCTACAATCAGGCTGCCGTGTTCTTCAAGCAGGCGCGTGATAAGGGCATCAAAGCCAACTTCATGGGCCCTGACGGGATGGACGGCTCCGACTTGGCCAAGATCGCCGGCGAAGCAGTAGTTGGCTTGGTTTACACCTCCGCTGCTGGGCCCGCATCGGTTTACCCCGCTGCTGAGAAGTTCGTCGAAGATTACAAAGCCAAATTCACCATCAACCCCGAAGCCTATGCGGCTGAAGGGTATGCCTCCACCCAGATCGTGCTTGCCGCGATTGAGAAGGTCCTGTCCGAGAACGGCGGGGCCATGCCCACCCGTGCGGATGTGGCCAAAGCAATCCGTGCAACCACTGACTTCGATACCGTGATCGGCAAGATCAGCTTCGACGCCAATGGTGACCCCAAGGTTGCGACGTACTACATCCTTCAGGTCAAGAACGCTGACCCCGCCAAGTGGGGTGAGAACGAACTGGTTAGCTCCGTGACTGCCCCCTCCCCGCTGACTGCGAAGGAGATGATGGAAGGCGGCATGGAAGCCACGCCTGAGGCGACCAAGAGCAACTAAGTCTCCTCACTCGGGAGACTGTCATTCCCGGGGGAGGCAGTGCAACGGCCTCCCCCTCTCGCTATACCTCTCCAATGCAGGGAGCCGCTTCTATGCCCGCCCTTCAGCGCGCTGGAAATTGGATCAATCTCTATATTCTCAAACCGATTGGACAAATCTTAGTTTTTGTCGTCGTTTCTGCGGCAATCATGTCAGCGCTGGCGCTGCTTCTTGGCGCAGTCTTAAATACCCCGTGGCACGGGATCGACCTGCTCAAAACACGTAAAGGCATCGATCTCTTTAATCAGGTGGTGAAACAACTCCCTGATATGCTGCTGGACGGCATTTCCATCGGTTTTGTGTATGCCGTAATTGCGCTCGGTTACACCATGGTGTACGGGGTGCTGCGGTTCATCAACTTCGCCCACAGCGAAATTTTCATGGTCGGTGGGGTGATCGGCTTTGAGGTCATGACCCGCCTCGGTGAAGCCAATGCCCTCTCAACCATGCCGCCTCTGTTTGTGATTCTGCTGATGATCCTGATGGCCATGGCTTTTTGCGGGATTCTGGCGGTGGTGATCGAACGGATTGCTTATAAACCGCTTCGAGGGGCACCAAAACTGGTACCACTGATCTCCGCCATTGGGGTGTCCTTCCTGCTCACCGATGTGGTGCGGGCAGTACAGGCGCTCAGCCGCAACGTCTTTAATATGCCCTATCCGCTGGATCGCGTGGGCAACCCACCACGAATCTTTGATCTGATCTCGTTTGATCCCATCACCCAGTTGAGCAAAGGGCAGCAGTTTCTTAATCCGCCCTTTTTGCAGACTCGCATTCCTCTGGTCGGTAACCTCACCACCAACATGACCACCGTGATCATCATTGTATCGGCGATCATCATGGTTGTGGGCTTAAACTACTTTGTGAATGCCACCAAACTGGGCAAGGGTATCCGCGCCGTCTCTCAGGATCAGACCACAGCCGCACTTATGGGTATCAATGTCAACCAGATGATCACCCTCACTTTCCTCATCGGGGGGGCGCTTGGGGGTGCGGCGGGAGTCTTGTTTGGGTTAAAAGTAGCCAACATCACCCCTTATATTGGTTTCTTTCCCGGACTCAAAGCATTTACGGCGGCAGTGCTCGGTGGGATTGGCAATATCACTGGGGCCCTTCTGGGGGGGATATTACTCGGCCTGTTGGAAGCGTTCTTCTCAGCCCTGCTGCCGTTCTTCCCGGCGTTGGGCACAGGCTATAGTGACATCTTCGCCTTCTCGGTCCTAATTTTAGTACTGCTCTTCCGTCCGACGGGTTTGCTGGGCAAAAAAGAAGATGAAAAAGTCTAGACACTCGCTCTATCGCAGGCTCTAAACGATGATTCAAAACGCGCAACCAAAAGCTAACCCAGACCAGATGGCACGGCGGAGCGCGATCTTTTTCGCTGTTCTGCTGGCATTTGCATTTTTGCTCATGCCTTGGCGCAATGCCACCAGCGGACCCAATACGGGCATGGGACTCCTCCGTATCGGAACGGAATATGGGGCGTTCTCGCTGCTGATCTTTTTAGTACCCCTCGCAGCCCTTGCAGGATTCGCCGCGGGATTTTCGCAGCGTATCGCCCCACACTCCCCCACTTTTTTCCAGATCGCAGCACGGGTGGGGGGTGCCGCTGGACTGATCTACGTTGCAGTCGCAATGATCTATGGGCTTCAAACGACGGGCAGTGTCGGCGGTATGTTGTCCGTGCAGGGAATGGGCATCTGGGTGACGTTGTTCACCGCTGCTGGTCTGATCGGTCTGACCTATAACCCCAATGTGACTTTCATCATCGTCTGGATTGGGGTGTCGTTCTTTTTTGTTCAGGGAATCCGGCGCGAAATGACGCTCTTTCCCTTATGGTCATCGATTGCCTTCCCGATGTTGACGATCTCGCCCTTCCTTGTCCTCAGCATCAAGATGCCGCGGGCTGCTCAGATTGCGCTGCTGGTACTGGTGGTGTGTGTGCTGCTGCCGATGGTGGGCATCGAGGACACTTTTTATCTGGAATTGATCATCCAGATCAGCATCTTCGCGGCAATGGCTATCGGGCTGAATATCGTGATCGGTTTTGCCGGGCTGCTCGATCTGGGTTATATCGCTTTTTTCGCAGTGGGCGCTTACTTGTGGGGGATGTTCACCTCTACTGCGGCGGACACGGTTTTTAAGACCAGCAATGCCCTCGCTTCCCCTGATGCTTTTTGGTTGTTTCTGCTTTTGGGGGTGATTGCGGCGGGTATCACCGGGGTGCTGCTTGGTCTGCCCGTGCTGCGTTTACGCGGGGACTATCTGGCCATCGTGACTTTGGGCTTTGGTGAGATCATCCGGATTCTGGTGAGCAATCTCAGCAACATTTCGAGCAACCCTATTCGCAGGGTGAACCTGACCAATGGCGCGCAGGGGCTGCCGGGGATTGCCCATCCCATCCTGCCTCAAGGTTTGTATGATCTGGTCAAGAGCATTGCCGCGGCCATTGGCGTTCCCCTCAATACCCAATCCTCGGTGGAGGCGGTCACGCTCCAGTTGTTTTTCTATTTTCTGGTGCTGACCGTTGGGGGGATCGCAGTGATCATTGCGGCACGCTTGGATAACTCGCCCATTGGGCGGGCATGGACAGCCATCCGCGAAGATGAGGTGGCAGCGGTGGCCATGGGCGTGCCCCGGGTGCGCATGAAACTGCTGGCCTTTGCGATGGGTGCTTCATTTGCGGGCGCGATGGGCGTGATCTTTGCGGCCAAGCAGTCCTTTGTCAGCCCAGAAAGCTTCAGCTTCATCCAGTCGATCTTCATCTTGGTGATCGTGATTGTGGGTGGTATGGGCAGCATTCGCGGAGTGCTTTTGGGCGCAGTCGTGGTGACTTTACTCAACCTTCAGGTGTTGAAGAACTTCTCACTGCTGATCAACAGCCTCAAGAATCTTGATTGGGTCGTTCCTATCATCAACTTCCCCATCAGAAATTGGCCCTCCCAGCTTGAACCAGCGCGTTATGAACGTTTGGTTTTTGGGGTACTGCTGATCGTGATGATGATTTATCGCCCTGAAGGGATTTCGCCAGCCAAACGGCGGCGCATGGAAATGCAGGAAGCCGCCGACCAAACGCTGGAAGAAGCCGCTGCTGAGGGCGCTCCTCGTCCGGGTATGGACAAGATCGAGTAAAGGGGAAAGGGATCATGCTGCTGGATGTTCGGAATGCGGTCAAACGTTTTGGAGGCTTAACGGCCGTCCAAAATGTGTCATACACTATCGAACCCCGTACCCTAAACGCGATCATCGGCCCAAATGGGGCGGGTAAAACCACCTTCTTTAACCTGATCACAGGGATTTATGTACCGGATGAAGGCTCTATCGAGTTTAACGGGCGCAAAATCAAAGGGCTGCGCCCGGATCAAATCAACCGTGCCGGGATTTCGCGCACCTTCCAGAACATTCGCCTTTTTGGGGCGATGTCTGTGATCGAAAATGTGCTGGTAGGGATGCACACCCAATTGAACATTAATCTGTTCGGGGCCATGAGCCGCTTCCCCACCTTTCAAGCGCAGGAACGACGGGCCCAAGCCAAAGCCGAACAACTGCTTGAGTTTGTAGGACTGCGCGACAAAGCCAACGAGATTGCGCGCAACCTTCCCTATGGGGATCAGCGCCGCTTAGAGATTGCCCGGGCCCTCGCCGGAGACCCTAAACTGCTGCTGTTGGATGAGCCTACCGCGGGCATGAATCCTCAGGAAAGCCTTGACGCTATGAGCCTGTTCCGTCGAGTGCGTGATGATCTGGGCGTGACGGTGCTGCTCATCGAGCATGATATGAAGGTGGTTATGGGTATTTCAGAGCGGATCGCCGTCCTTGATTATGGGCAAAAAATCGCTGAAGGCACACCGGATGAAGTGCGCCGCAACCCTCATGTGATCGAAGCCTATCTAGGGCGCAGTACTGAGTCCAACTGATGATAAATCTGATGATGAACACTCTGCACATGTGGCTTCAGGCCGGGAAGTAGCGAGAAGTAGATTATGGCGCTATTACAACTCGAAAACGTCCATACCTATTATGGACACATCCATGCGCTGAAAGGCATCTCGCTGGAAGTTAATCAAGGGGAGATCGTCACCCTGATTGGCACAAACGGTGCGGGCAAAAGCACCACCCTGCGCACCATTAGCGGTATGGCCCGTCCGCGCACAGGTTCTGTCAAACTGGAAGGGAAACCTATCCACAACCTGCCCCCCCATCAGATCACCCGTTTGGGGGTAGGGCATGTGCCCGAAGGGCGGCGTATCTTCCCCCGTCTGACGGTGCGCGAAAATCTAGAGATGGGTGGATTCACGGTTGCGCGGGGCGATGTGCAGCGCCGCATTGACTCCACTTTTGTGCTGTTTCCTCGGATCAAAGAGCGTCTTGAACAGCTTGGGGGGACGCTCTCTGGCGGTGAACAGCAAATGCTGGCGATGGCCCGAGGGTTGGTGCTAGAACCGCGCATTTTGCTTCTGGATGAACCTTCAATGGGGCTTGCGCCCGTGTTGGTTGAGGCGATCTTTGAGATCATTCGGACTCTGCACCAGAAGGGCACAACCATCCTCTTGGTAGAGCAGAATGCACGTATGGCTCTCCAAGTTGCGGATCGGGGATATATCCTCCAATCCGGACGAATTGTCATGGAGGATTCCGCCAAGGCCTTACAAAGCAGCGAAATGGTGCGTAAAGCGTACCTCGGTGAGGAATAAACAATGGATCTAGGGTTACGCGGCAAGACCGCAATGGTCGCGGCTGCCAGTAAAGGTTTAGGGTTCGGGGTAGCGCGGGCACTGGCCACAGAAGGGGCGCGGGTGGCTATTTGCAGCCGTGACAAAGACGCTATCCAGAGTGCACAATCCCGTCTGGTGGAGGAAACTGGCGCAGAAATTATGGCGACCACCTGCGACGTCAAAAGCGGGCCACAGCTTCAAGCGTGGGTGGATACCGTTGGGGCCTTGTGGGGCGGTCAGGTCGATGCGCTTCTGGTGAATGCTGGTGGGCCGCCAACGGGCTTGTTTATGGAATTGAGCGATGAACAGTGGCAAGCGGCCTTTGAACTGACTTTGATGAGTACCATTCGGCTGATCCGTGCTGTTGTGCCCGTCATGAAAGAAGGTGGGGCGATCTTGACCATCACTTCATCTTCGATCAAGGAACCCATCGAACGCCTTGCCCTCTCCACTGTGATGCGGGCGGGGGTGGCGGGGTTGGTCAAAACCCTTGCCGACGAACTTGCCCCGCATCGTATCCGGGTTAACAACCTGATTCCCGGTCGGCTTAACACGGATCGGGTCAACGAGCTTGACCAGATTGCAGCTCAAAGAAGCGGCAGAACCTTTGCTGAAGTGCGCGCCGGGTGGGAGGCAAAAATCCCCCTGAAGCGCTTGGGCAGCATCGATGAATTTGGTCGGGCAGCAGCCTTCCTGCTTTCCCCGGCAGCGAGTTACATCACGGGCGCTTCACTGCGGGTTGACGGCGGCGCAATGCGTTCGATATGAGTCTGCTGCTTCGGCATGTGGCCATCGGAGCAGCACGAGCGCTCTTCGCGCTGCTCCTGATCGTGCCCTTTGTGTGGGCCAATGGCATCCTCTCATGGAGCGTCCTGTGGAGCAGTATCACCATCGGGGCGGCACTGCTCTCCGTGGGTGACAGACGCTTTTACCGACGTCTCCCCCTGTTTCCGCCCGAAGTGTGGCGGTTGGGTCTGCTTGGGGCGCTGTTGATTCTCCCCCTTGTAATCGAAGCTGAGCGGGTGCGGCGTTATCCGGGGATGGCCCTCTTTTTCGGACTGACCCTGATCCTGCTTTATGGTCTTTCCCTTATATACAGCCGCCCTCGTGCATCAGCGGAC
>JACSRJ010000058.1 GCA_014879835.1 Anaerolinea sp. | reverse complement strand
TAAGTGGGGACGATGATCCCGGACTCGATGAGGGCTAATGTTGGTGAACAGGACAGTAAACCCCTCAAACTCCCCATTAATAGCTTGTCTTTCAAGGAACCCGCTGTAAGAACCCCACCCCCGTTTTCCCAGCCTTTTCAGACAGCCTGAAGGGGCATCCCTGCAAGCACCAATTCCCCCTTCAGGCTTGTGCAGGAAAAATGGTTAAGAAACCCGCTATCATCCCTCCTTGACATATTTCTCTCGTTCAGATATGATTTAAATACCCCACCCCTACCGGGAGGGGGTGTAAAGAGAGGTGTACGATGGAAAGTGCCACCAAAAAAGCTGTCCTCAACCGTCTAAAAAGTGCGTTGGGGCACATGAACGGTATTCTTCAGATGGTGGAAGAAGACCGCTACTGCATTGAGGTGATCAAACAAATTCAGGCAGTGGAGGCGGCGCTTGCCCGTACCAGCCAGTTGATCCTAGATGATCACCTCCATTCCTGCCTGATCACCGCAGTACGCGGGGATGACCCTTCTGAACGAGAGCGTGCGCTCCGTGAGATTAGCGAGGTGTTTAACAAGCAGGATAGGTGATCCGCACCCTACCGATAAGGAGTATCTTGAATGTTTCGTAGACTCACCAGCTTTGCCTTGATTGCGACTGCGATTCTGTTTCCCGTTTTTGGGGTGGTCTCAGCGGATGGTCCCGCTGATGGACGTACCGCCCGGGCCGAAGTTCGGTTCCTTGAAGGCATGATCGATCACCACCAGATGGCCCTCGACATGGCTGGGGATTGTTTGCTCAAGGCCGTCACCGAGTCCGTAAAAACGCTGTGCCAGAACGTGATCACTGCCCAAAGTAAAGAGATTGCCGAAATGCGCGGTTATCTATTGATCTGGTATCAAATAGATTATATGCCTATGTCGATGTCCCATATGATGCACATGATGGGCATGATGGAAGGGGGCATGATGAAAGACGGCATGATGATGGGTGGCAAGCACGCGGCCGCTGCGGGCGGCGCATCAGCCCAAGCAACCCCAACTGTTGATCACAGTGGGCACAGCGGTCACAGTGATCCGGCTACCCCTGCGCCTCCCATGGAGCATGGTAGCAGCGGCATGGGGATGATGCCCGATGATCCGCCTATGATGATGGGGATGATGGCGGGGCTGAGCAGACTTCACGGTACTGCCTACGAGATCGCATGGCTCGAAGCCATGATCGATCATCATGATGACGCCTTGCACATGTCCGGTCGGATCTTGAAAATCGCTGAAACTCATATCGAACTGCGATCTTTGGCCGAGCGGATCATCAAGGATCAGACCGCCGAGATCGATATGATGGAGCGCCTAATCACCGAACTAAGTCGGTAAATCCTCAGATCAATTCGGATCAGATCAATTCAGAAAGGATAAGGATCCCTCATGCAGAAAGTTACTGTCACCGTTCCCAACATTAGCTGTGGACACTGCGTTCATACCATTCAGGAGGAGCTGAAGGAACTGTCTGGGGTGCAGCAGGTGAACGCCAGTAAGGACACCAAACAGGTCGAAGTAGTCTTTGAAGCGCCCACAACATGGGCCGAGATCGAAGCAAAGTTGATTGAAATCAACTACGCCCCTGCGGCCCCCAACGTCAGTATCAATTAGAAACTGCACCAGTTTACTTGCCCTCTGAATGTGATCTCTTGACCATTCAGGGGCAGGATCAACCATCAACAAAACCCACGAGGAAAAGATGACCGCCCTTACGAATCTGCAAACCCCATCCCAGCAAGAGATCATCCCCGTAATCGGGATGACCTGCGCCAACTGCTCCGCCGCGATTGAACGCAACGTCAAAAAGCTGCCGGGAATCCAGAGCGCCGATGTGAATCTCGCCAGCGAGAGGCTCAAGGTGGTTTATGATCCCGCCGCGGTCTCCCATGAGGACATTGTGGGGCGTATTCGTAAAGCCGGTTACGATGTGGCCGAAGCGGCAAAACCCGAAGAACTCGATGACGCGGAAGCCAAAGCACGGGAAACTGAAATTCATCATCAGCAACAGCGTTTGTGGATCGGGTTGGTGTTCACCATTCCTCTCTTTGGTCTCAGCATGGGGCGCGATCTGGGACTGTTAGGGGTGTGGGCGAATCAACCGTGGGTGAACTTTGTGTTCTGGGCGCTGGCAACCCCGGTTCAGTTTGTGGTGGGTTGGGATTATTATGTGGGGGCATGGCGGGCACTGCGTTCTGGCGGTGCCAATATGGATGTTTTGGTGGCGCTGGGAACCTCCGTTGCTTATGTCTACAGCATTGTGATCACCCTCCTTCTCACCAGTCCTGCTCAGGCAATGAACCTGCACATGACCGGAGCACATCACGTATATTTTGAGACCTCCGCCGTGATTATCACCCTTGTTGTGGTGGGTAAACTGCTGGAGGCACGGGCCAAGGGGCGCACCAGCGAAGCCATTAAACGGCTGATCGGACTGCGCCCCAAAACTGCCCGTGTCGAACGTCATGGTATGGAAGCAGACATCCCTATTGAAGAAGTGCGCATAGGGGATACTGTGATTGTCCGCCCCGGCGAGAAAATTCCGGTGGATGGGGAAGTAATCGAGGGTGTGACCAATGTTGATCAGAGCATGATCACTGGGGAAAGCCTGCCCCTGAGCAAAACTGTTGGCGACGACGTGATCGGGGCCACCCTCAACAAACAAGGCATGATCAAATTTCGGGCACTCAAGGTAGGTAAAGATACCGCCCTTGCTCAGATCATCCGCCTTGTGGAAAATGCTCAGGGTTCTAAAGCGCCCATCCAGCGTATTGTGGATCAGGTCTCGGCAGTGTTTGTACCTGCGGTGATCATCACCGCCATTGTGACCTTTGCCTTCTGGATGTTGGGTACTGGGGACTTCACAACCAGCATGATTCGGATGGTGGCGGTGCTGGTGATTGCCTGCCCTTGTGCAATGGGGTTGGCAACCCCTACCGCCATCACCGTAGGGATGGGCAAAGGGGCGGAGGCGGGTATTTTATTCCGCAGCAGCGCCGCACTCGAAAAATCCCTCAAAGTGAATGCGGTGGTGCTGGACAAAACCGGCACGATCACCAAAGGTGAACCGGCCGTCACCGAGATTGTAATCAGCAAAACGTGGCGAGGGGATCGGAATGCACTCTTGACGGTGTCCGCATCGGCAGAGCGAGGCAGTGAACACCCACTGGGTGAGGCCGTGGTCAAAGCCGCCCAAGCTGCCAACCTCACTCTGACTACTCCCGCTCGCTTTGAGGCCATTACCGGGCAGGGGATTCAAGCGGAGATCAATGGTCAAGCAGTTCTGGTGGGCAGTAAACGGCTGATGACCGAACGGGGGATTCAGCTTCATGAACTAGAGGCGGAAGCCGCACACCTACAAGATAAGGCCCAAACGCCCCTATGGGTAGCGGTGGACGGTCAGGGCGTGGGGGTGATCGGTGTTGCAGATACGGTCAAGGAAGGCTCCAAAGCGGCGATCAAAGCACTGCACGATTTGGGGCTTCAAGTGATCATGATTACGGGTGACAATCAGTCCACAGCCCAAGCAATTGCCCGTGAAGTAGGTATTGAGCGGGTGTTGGCCGAAGTCCTGCCCGGCGATAAAGCGTCCGCAGTGAAGCAGCTTCAAGCGGAAGGGTTAGTGGTGGCCATGGTTGGGGATGGGATCAATGATTCGCCCGCACTGGCACAAGCCGATGTGGGGATCGCCATCGGCACCGGTACTGATGTAGCCATCGAGACAGGCGAGGTGACCTTGATGAGTGGCGATCTCATTGGGGTATCCCGTGCGATAAAACTATCGGCCAAAACCATGCGCGTGATTCGGCAGAACCTAGGCTGGGCGTTTGGTTATAATGTGGCTCTGATTCCCGTTGCGATGGGGGTTCTGGCGTCGGTTCCGGGCGTTCCGGAGTTTTTGAGACAGTTGAATCCAATGCTGGCCGCCGGGGCTATGGCTTTCAGCTCCGTAAGTGTGGTGATGAACTCGCTAAAACTAGGAATGCCCTCGACCTTGCAGTTGATGGATTCCGAATAACGTATACAGCGTTATCCTAAAAGATTGACCTGCTATTTTCAATCTTACCCTCATCCCCCTACGCCCACGACCG
>JACSRJ010000026.1 GCA_014879835.1 Anaerolinea sp. | reverse complement strand
TGGTTTGTGTTTATGTCGCGGTCAAGTGAGCTGTACCTGTACGATTTGCAGGGGCTGCCGGAGACCTATTCCAACCCCGGAGGAGGAGTAGGAGATCCCGCCTGTCCCGGCGGGGGTGGGGTGTGGACGTGGATTGATGGGATACTGGTGTTTGTGTGAGGCACGCTCTTGGAGTGAGGGGAGCGACCCTGTGCCTCCGCAGAGGGGGCACAAGGTTGGGCTTTCCCTGCGAACGCAGCTATTCGCAGTCTTTTCCTGAACCCATAGGCTGGCGTTATGTGAACCCCATCATCACACCTACGGTAATGCCTCGTCATCGCAGTTTCATTTTTTACCCTAATACCAGTGGGGCACGGACGCCAGCCCCTGCGGATGATCCGCGGGTAGTTATTCCTGCACCCTATTTAACACCGCTGCCGACCTTAACCCCCACATCAACGCCATGATTAAGAATTCTTCCACAGCAGAACGAGGATACCTATGATGTCGCTCAGAGTCCTAATACCTAAACGACTTGCCATGACTATACTCATTGTCTGCATCGGGTGCTCACTGTTGTTGGCACTGCCACAGGCGCAAGGGCAGTCTGAACGTTTGAAAAAACTACTGCCCAGCGTTCAGGTGAGTTATTTTGAGTGGGCAAGAGACAGCCACTCCTTTGTGTATTCGGAGAGTAGTCCTGAGGTAATAGATTCTTTTGGCTCTGATAGCCTCTGGACTCACTACAATCTTAATACTGAGGCTTTTGCGGAAAGCTCCACCTATCCATTCTTACCTCAGCTCACGCCGCAAGAAGAGACCATATTCGTGCGCACAGGCAATACCTTTTTCTACCTTTCGCCTGACGGTCGCTATCTGGTCTATGTCGGAGAAAAGGTTCTTGAGGGTCTTACAAGCCGATATTGGCAGCTCGTGATCGGCGATAGACAGACCCAAACCACATACACACCAGAGTATCCGCTCTATGACCCCTTTGGTAAAGAAGAGCGCTTTGATGCCAGATGGAGTCAGGATAGTCGCTCGTTTGTGTTGGTTACATGTGTCGATCAGTTTATGTGTTTCCCCAGCGTTTTCTTCTATGTGCGGGGATTGGAATCGGGACTTTCAGGGATGGTCTTTGATTGGCTGAGTATGACTTTTCCCACAGTTGCAGGGGTGGAGTATCGAGCGCTGGAATTGCTTGACTTTTCGGAGGATGGCACTTGGGCCCTGCTAACGGTAGGTGAGGATTATGGGCGCGGGGCGAGTCATCTGATGATGTACAATGTCGTGATCCCGCAAAGCAGTTTCCTGATCACCGATCCAATGGGGATAGTGCCCCGATCGCTTCGGTTTGCGACCCCGGACGGCTCGAAGATGCTTTACATCGATAACCAAGGCATCTATCGGTACGATTGGGCGAATCACACGAGCACCCTGCTGACCACCGAATTGAACAATAGCAAGGCCAAACTGGGGGAGTTTTCGCCAGACGGGCACTGGTTTGTGTTTGTGAATTCGTCAAGGGAACTGTACCTGTACGATTTGCAGGGGCTGCCGGAGGCGCCCATGCCCACCGCCATTGCCCCACCACACGGCGAGGGCGGTGAGTGAATGTGGATCGATGGGGTGCCGGTGTTGGTGTGCGACACGCTGGCGGAGTGAGGGGGATTGTGGCTGTCCTCATAAAACGCACGTCACCTGATTTGGTGAGGGCAAAGCCGCTGAACGTGATCGCCACTTTTCAAACCCGGACTGATCTGCGACAATGGGGGCATGTCTATGGAATGGGAGTCGTCATGGCGGTACGAAAAATCCTCAACCTGAGCAAGTATGAAAAGTTGCTGCGCACCCCTTCAGAGCCGGTGAAGAAAAACGACCGTGACCTGAAGAAGCTGATCGCGGACATCAAAGACACCATCGAAGCCAACCCTGCCGTTGGGCTTGCGGCTGTCCAGATCGGGGTGATGAAGCGGGTCTTTGGGGTGCGTCTGGGCTATTACGAAGATCAGCCCGATGAGGAGATGCAGCCTGCGACCATCTTCATCAATTCCGAGATCCTCGAAAAAAGTATTGATACGGCCCGCGATTTTGACGCCTGCCTGAGCATTCCGGGGATGTTTGGTTACACCAACCGTCATCTGGTGATCAAGGTGCGTTACACCGATGAGGACGGCAAGGTTCAGGAACGTGAGTTCACCGGTTGGGATGCCCGCGCTATCCAGCATGAGCAGGATCACGTTGATGGGATTCTGTTTTTGGATCGCCTCGATTCCCTTGATGACCTTTATGTGGTCAGCCGGGGCGCGGACGGAAAACCCAAAAACATCCCCTACAAAGAGGCCGTGAAGCAAGCGGAGACTCTGGCGCAGACCAACAAGGAAAGCTGATCCGCGCCCTTTTTGATCGTCTTAGCAATCAGCGAAAAAGGCACTCCAGCAGTGGCCGGAGTTTGATCAGCGCCTGCCCCCGGTGGCTGATCTGATTCTTTTCCGCCGGGGGCAGTTCGGCCACCGTGCGCCCATCTGCCAATACCACCACTGGATCGTAACCGAAGCCGTTGCTGCCGCGCGGGGCAAACCCGATTTGACCTTCGAGGTTGCCCTCCGAGAGGATCGTCACGCCGTGTGGGAAAACGCACGCGATCACACACACAAAACGGGCGCTGCGCTGCTCAGGGGGAACGCCTTCAAGGGCCAAGAGCAGTTTGGTGTTGCGTTCTGGGGCTGTGGGCGCATAACGGGCCGAGTACACCCCCGGTGCGCCGTGGATCGCATCCACCACCAACCCCGAATCATCGGCGAGGGTGGGCAGACCACTTTGATGCGCACAGGCCACCGCTTTCAACAGGGCATTGTCCCGAAAGGTCTCGCCCGTTTCGGCCACCTCATGACCATCCAGCCCTACGTCGGCGAGGCTTTTCCATGTCACCCCCAGATCGGCAAACATCTCTTGATACTCTTTGAGTTTGCCGGGGTTGGTGGTCGCCACCAAAAGAGTCTTAGGGAGAACTGTAGGACTCATAGGCTGGACTGCTCCCGCCGTTCGATCTCTTTGGTCACTTCATTGATCAAATAACGCAGCAAGTCCGAGGACTTGGCGTCATTGAGGGTATACAGACCCCGCAAGAAGGTGCGCAGTTTGTCGGTGGTAGGGGCATACTTAAAGGCCTCACGCAGGTGTTTATCAACGGCATTGGCGTCATTGAGCATGGTATAGGCCGTGACCAGATCAAAACGCGCCCAATAGTCTTGGGGGCGATCATCCACCCGATCCGAGGCAATATCGCGGGAGAGCGCGAAGTACTTCGCCGCCTGTACATCGTCGTGCAGTTGGGTAAAGAGGATACCCAAATTGTTGTAGGGATAAGAGGAATCCGTTGGGCGTACCGAAATAGCCTGCACGTAACATTCAACCGCCTTATCGAACTTGCCTTCCTGTTTGTACAACCCCCCCAAGGAGTTGTACACCGCTTCCCCGTGAATATCGAGCAGTTTGGGGTTCTTTTTGAGGGCCTCAAGGAAGTACATTTCGGCTTTACGATAATAGTCGTTGCGCAGCCCAATGTTGGCTCTCTCCAGATCGCCCTTCTTGCGCCATACATGGGCATAAGCAGCTTTAGCAGCCGCAAAACTGCCCCCATCAACCCCAGTCGTGGCTTGTTCCGCGCCTGCCCGGATGAGGTATTCAAGGGCTTCATCCAATTTATCAAGCTGAATGTGAAGTTCGCCCAAAAACCAGTTGATCGCCCGATTATCGGGGTCAAAACCATAGGCTTCAAGCAGGGTGATCAGGGCCGCATCGAAGTTCTGGGCGTCCATCTGCTGCTTGCCTAGGTGAAGCATGGTGAGCGCGTTGATCGCATTGTCGCCCCGTTTGCGGATGCGTTCCGTCTCCGCCCGCGCTTCTTCCAGCTTTTGGTGGGCTTCGTCCATCTCTTGTTCAAAAGCGCGTTTGGTCTGTTCAAACTGCGCGTTGGTGGTGGCGAACTCCGCACGGGTGGATTCAAATGCTGCCCGCGATTCCTCAAAGTTCTTTTGCCCTTCCTCAAAACGCCGACGGGCGTTGTTGAAGTTCACAAGGGTGCGCACCCCAAACGCGCCTAGAATGGTGCCCACAATGGCTAACGCGCCCCCAACGATGGTGAAGATCAGCCCCACCG
>JACSRJ010000206.1 GCA_014879835.1 Anaerolinea sp. | reverse complement strand
CAGGCGAGGGCGATCTGCTGTTGAGCTATACCCAAAACATGCTTTTGATTCGCAATATCTCGGTCCGACGCCTCAACTTGACGGGCTTTTTCATCGCCAGTGGTGAGCGGCGGATCACCATCGAGAATTGGATGCGCTTTTCGCCCAACTTGCCCGTGAGCAGTTTCCCCACCGCCAATTGTTTTGGGGCGCGAGTAAGCGGAACCAGTGAGGCGTTCCCTCAGGGCTGCCGCCAAATTTGGAGCGAACTGAATCCCACAGGCAACCAAGCCATCTGGCGCGCCGCGACCTTCACCGTCAATCTAGGGGATAAAGTGATCGCCACCTGCACAGGCGGGGCCGGAACTTGCGAGGTGAAAGTGCCTTAAAGCGGTTTCCTAGAAGATTGACCTACTGTTTTCAGCCTTGCCCTCATCCCCCCTACCCCGCACGCGGTGAAAGGGGGGAATCCATCTCTTGAGGGGTTTGGGTACCTTTACCATTCAATACCTACCCCTGAAAGGACTGGGGGGTGAGGGCTATCATCCTGCCATAGAACTTAGTGTCACCTCCTCAGCCTGAAATCGGGATGAGGGGTGAAACAGTCTTCGCAAACAGCCTTACCCCATGATTCGCTTGCCCAACAGACTCGCTGCCAGTTCTACGGCCAATTCAGCAGTGCGGTTGCGGTTATCCAGAATGGGGTTGATCTCCACAATATCAAGCGAATTCACCTTGCCCGACTGCGCCAGAAGTTCCATCAATAGGTGGGCCTCACGGTAGGTTAAGCCCCCCGGATCAGGCGTGCCTACCCCGGCCGCAAATTCGGGATCAAGGGCGTCCATGTCCAAACTGACATGAATGGAATCGAACGCCTCCAATTTGGTGAGGATTTGGCGGGTGATAGCGGCGATCCCATATTCATCAATATCGGTCATGGTAAAGACACTGATCCCGCTTTGGGCAAGGCGCACCTTTTCGAGCTGATCGAGGTTACGCACCCCTACCATCGTCACTTGTGCGGGGCTGAGCTTCGGGCCGGGATAACCGACCTGACTCATCTCTGGCGAGACCTCACCCAGCAGAGCGGCAAGGGCCATCCCATGAACGTTGCCAGAGGGTGTCGATTCGGGGGTGTTAAAGTCCCCATGTGCATCCACCCAGATCACCCCGATCCGCCCCCGTTGAGTCATGCTGGCGATACTGCCCACACTGATGCTGTGATCACCACCAAGAAAGATCGCAAACTCACCCTCACCCACATGAGCCGCGGCGGACTCATAAATGGACTGGCATACCGAAACCACCGCCGCAAGATGCCGTGCGTTGGCCTGATCATGCTCGTTTTCGGAGACTTCCTCAACGGTGGGCACAAGGATATTGCCACAATCGTGAACTTCTAAGCCAAGTCCGCGCAGCCGTGCCTGCAAACCCGCATAACGAATCGCGCTGGGGCCCATATCCACCCCGCGCCGGCTTTGCCCATAGTCAATAGGAACCCCAATGAGCCGAACCACTCGCCCCTCTGAACCCATATGCCGCTGTCCTTTCGTGTTTGTAAATGGGGATAAAAAGCGCATCCATTGTAGATCAAAGTCCCCAAAAAAAAATGCTTGTTTGCCCCTTGCATACAACGAACGAACGTTCTATAATACATATTCCGGATTTTGTAAGACCCACCCGGCATCGGTCAAGGCTGGGGAGAAAGAGAAAACAACCATGTGGCAGCAAGTTATCCTGATCGGAAATGTGGGACGTGAACCTACTTTTGAGTACACCCAGCCGGGGGGAGTTGCCCGTTGTTCCTTCAGCCTTGCCGTCAACAAGCGTATTGGCAAGGGTGAAGAACGCAAAGAAAAAACCATCTGGTTTAATGTGACCATTTGGCGGGAACGGGCAGAGTTTGCCAGCCGCCTGATCAAAAAAGGCAGCCGGGTGATGGTGGTCGGGGAGCTTGAAGAACCCCGCATCTACACCAGCAAACAGACCAATCAGCCCGCCGTTTCACTTGACCTTACCGCACGCGATTTTCAGTTGATGGACTCGCGCCAGAGCGGTGGTGAAGGCGGCACTGTGTCTGGACATGATGAGGGTGGGCAAGACGGAGGCGATCTGCCTTTCTAAGCACACCTTTAGGCTTCTAAACTCAGCTCTCCACGGCGCAGTTTGAGATCAATCACAGCTTAATACCGCAGCTTTATGATCGATGGAGATCATGCGTCGTATGAACGGAAATGACATTCTCACCCTCGGTTTTGTACCCGGCAAAAGTGTGGGGTTGGCCCTCAAAGCCGCCCGCGAAGCCGCCGAGATGGGACAAACCGAGGGGGACATTGTAGAAACCCTCAAAAAAGTGGTGGCAGACCCGGCCCTGTATATTGATGATCCGGTTTACAAGCAGCTTGCACAGCAGGTCTCGCTTGATCAGGATACCAAAGAGGACCCTAAGAATCGCTACCATCTTGATACCTATGCCCCCTATAAAATCTGGGGACGCGCCAACATCGATCCGGGGGCAATTGCCCAACTGGAACGTGCGGTGCGCCTGCCGGTTTCGGTCAAAGGGGCGCTTATGCCTGATGCCCATCAAGGGTATGGGTTGCCCATCGGTGGGGTGCTGGCCACCCACAACGCCGTAATCCCCTATGCGGTTGGGGTTGACATCGCCTGCCGAATGCGGCTCACCATTTTTGACGCCAGTCCTATCGTGTTGGATCAAAAACGCGACAAGTATCGCAAAATCCTTGAGAACAACACCTGTTTTGGGGCCGGCAACGCTTGGGAGACGCGCCGCGATCATCCGGTGCTGGTAGATCCCCTGTGGCGCGAGCACCCGATTGCCCGAAAGTACCGCGATGTGGCGTGGCGGCAGTTGGGCACCAGCGGATCGGGCAATCACTTTGTGGAGTTTGGTGAACTTGAGGTTCAGGTGCAAATCGAGACGCCCTTGGGCGCAGTGCCGCCGGGCAAGTATCTGGCGCTGTTGAGTCACAGTGGGAGCCGACGCTTTGGTTTTGAAATGGCCAACTTCTACACCGAAGCAGCCATGAATCGACACCGAGCACTGCCGAAGGATTTCATCCATCTGGCATGGCTTGATCTGGATACAGAAACAGGCATCGAATACTGGGAGGCGATGCACCTTGCGGGCAAATACGCAAGCGCCAACCACGCCATCATCCATGAACAGATCATCCACGCCACGCGCTTTGAAGTGCTGGGCGGGGTGGAGAATCACCACAACTTCAGTTGGAAGGAAGTGGTGGATGGGCAGGAAATGATCGTCCACCGCAAAGGCGCGACCCCTGCGGGTGAAGGGGTTCTGGGCGTGATTCCCGGCAGTATGCTTGCGCCGGGGTATGTGGTGCGGGGCAAAGGCAATCCCGATTCGCTCTCCAGTGCAGCCCATGGGGCCGGACGTCGGATGAGCCGCCGGGAGGCTTTTAACAAGTTTGAGTGGGAACACGTCAAACGAAAACTCAAATCCGAAGGGGTCGATCTGCTCTCGGCGGGGCTTGACGAAGCGCCGGGTGCATACAAGGACATCAAACAGGTAATGACTGATCAGTCCGATCTGGTAGAGATTCTGGGCGCGTTCCAACCCCGTCTGGTCAAGATGGATGGCTCCGACCGCAAGAACTATCATCCAGAGGACTAAAATATGCCTTCGCCCTCACTGTGCGGAGCGAAGGGGGGAATCGATCTCTTGAGGGGTAGCCCCCCGAAAGATTTTCCTCCCCGCTCCTCGCCGCCAGCAGTGGTGAAGGTGATTGTCTCAAAAACTGGCGCTGGCAGCCAGATACCGTGTACGGCGTCCCTACACAAGCGGACCTGATATAGGGGTGAGGCGTGCCTCGCCCTCATCAGTACCTTAAGGGGCAGGCAGATCATCACTGCCTGCCCCTTTTGCTTGCAACGCTCAACCGCAGTTTTGAACCAGCGCCTTAGGAACCCGAAGCCCAGAATTGATCAAGGGCTGCGGTGGTCTCGTTCAGCTTCTCCCAGTGAGGTAGACCTCTGGTGGGCACGATGCGCACCGCCCGCCAGTTGGGATGGCGCTCCTGAAGGTGCGAGAGTGCGTCAAAGCGCACAAAGGGATCATAGTCGTACAGCACCAACGCCGGCAGGGTCAGTTTCTCATAAACCTGTTGACGGATGTCTGAGGTGAACAACCGACCGCTGACAAAGTACAAGGGCGCATTTTTTGCCCCCGGACGGTGGCTGGTGAGCAGATCATAAGCGACCATGTCCTCGTCAACTTCGCCCTCAAAACTCTGCTTCAAAAAGTAACGAATGCTGGCCGGAGTCACAATCAGATCATACAATGCCTGCCCCCACAAGGGAAAACTGAGCAAGCGGTAGATCAGATCGCTGGTGGCGCTGTGGCTGTCCATGCGCACTGAGTCGCCCCGATCCCAGAATCCCGAAGGGGAGATCAAGGAGAGCGAATGCACCCGCTCTGAGCAGCGCAAAGCAGCCATGGCTGCGAATTCCGCACCTAGTGAAAGGGCCACCACATCTACCGGTTTCTCCTCTTTGACCTGTGTGCTGAGGAAGTTCATGATCGCCTGTGCGTACAGATCAGGGGTGTAAGTGCGGCTGCTTCTATCGGAGAAGCCAAAACCGGGCAGATCAAGGGCATATACAGGACGTGATCCCCGGTAGTGTTCAAACAAGGGGCGCATCTCAAAGGCAGAGGCCGCCGCGTTAATGCTGTGGATCAACACCAGCGGACGTCCGCCTTTGGCCCGATCCACATAATAACTGAGGACGCCCGCTCCCTCACTGGCGAAGGTGCGCCGTTCGGCATTGATCGCCGCGGGCAGATCGCGGTTATGGTTGACGGCCAGCGCACTGTATAGAATCCACCCACCTACAGCCATCATGCCGGTTCCCAATAAACGTCCCAGCGCTGAGGGACGATGTGCCACAGTCATCGCTTTTTCTTGAGTCATCCCGAATCTTTCCTTAAACTCCTGACCATTCTTTTTGTCTGCGACTCAGTTTGTCAGTGTTGCCACCAGCAGATCAAGGGCTAGCCCACTTTCAACCCGTCCTGTTTTGATCGCCTGATCGGTATCCAGTAAATAACGGTAGATCTTCTCCAACTGGGACATCTCAAAGCGCCGTGCCTGCTCACTGAATTTTTTGGCTTGAAACCCCTTCACTTCGGGGACATCGGTCACATTGCCACCTTTATCGATCATTTCCCGCACCTGAATCAGAATCCGAAACTGGCGGTTGATCATGGCCAGCAGACCAAGGGGATCACTTTTGGGATCATCCAGCATCCGGTGGATCAGGGCTGCGGCCCGGGTACCGCTGCCCAAACCAAGCGCATCCACAATATCCCAGATGCGCGCCTCTGGCACATAAGCAGTCATGGCCGTCACATCGGCTTCAGTGATGGTGCGCTGTCCGGCATAGTCGATCAGTTTGGCGCATTCACTCTCCACCGCATACAAGGAGAAGATTTCCATACCCATGACCGCCGTCGCAAGGGCATTGGCTGCGGTTGGATCAATGCTGCCCCCCGATTCCTTAATCAGACGCATGATCCAGTTGGCCGTCCAACCGGGGAGTTCGCGCCCTTCTGGGATGGCGAATTGTTTGGCATAACCGCGCATTTCAGGCTGCGCGCTCAGTTTGAGCAGCGGATGGGAGGAATCAAGGCTCTTGAACTCTACAAAAACCAGCCGAGCGGTGTCGGGCAGCATTTGAAGCGCATTCGCCAACGCCTCTTGTTCGACTTTGGCCGCTTTGGCCCCACGCTTGCCGCTGCCGCTCAACATGCCTTCGGCGATCACCAGCCGTTTATCGCCGAGGAAAGGCAGGGCCCGGGCTGCTTCTACCGCATCTTTGATGGTCGCGTTTTTGGCCTCAAGGATCAGGGTGTTTAGCCCGCCGGGATCGTTCATCTTTTGGCGGAAGGTGCGCACCTCGGTGCGGATCGAAAACTCATCCTCACCGTGCAGCACATAAAAAACAGGTTGGGGTTTGGTACTCATAACAGGTGTCGTCCACCCACCTCAGCTTGAAGTGGTGGTGATCCGGTGCAAGACCATCTTGCCCCCACGGATGCCCCTTCTATCGTGGCGTTTGACACTCACAACTTGGAGATCACCGGGGTCACCGAGGGTCGTGATATGCTCCTGAAGCTGAAGCCCTAAAGGTCGTGAGAAAATGAGGGCCAAAATGGAGAGCATGATCACCGTCGGCAGACGGTTGAAGTAGTCAAGGATGCCCCGCTTTACGCCCAC
Organism: Anaerolinea sp.; assembly: GCA_014879835.1. Lineage (GTDB taxonomy): Bacteria > Chloroflexota > Anaerolineae > Aggregatilineales > UBA2796 > UBA2796. Next base: position 13,596 of record JACSRJ010000206.1, on the reverse strand, counting down.
ACTGCCGGCCATTGCAGCCAACCCTACCAGTGTGCCTGTGGTCAAAAGGGAGGTACCACAGTTAGGATGGACTGCCAGTGAATGCTCCCCGTTTTGCATCCGACGCAGGGCCATTTGAACAGCGGACTCCAGTTGAGCGGTCTCAATGTCACCCATGATCCAGAATCCCCCGCCATCAGAGCGTCCGGCTGCGGAAAGGTTAGGGATGCGGCTGCTGAGGATATGTACGGTCGCATGTTCCAACCCGTGATTGCGGCGTACCCGGCGGACGTAAGGCTGATCCAGCAGCGGTTGAGCATTTTTTGCCAGACGTTCTACAAGTGTGGTCAAGGTGATCCCTATTTCTTTTTGTGGACGATCCCTAAATAAACTATACGTGGCTTAACCCCAAAGGTATCACAATCGGTCTTCACCTGCCAGAGAAAAGGAGGATATTGATAAGTATCCCTGATAAACCCGGATTCTTGCACCGATGGGTGAGCGAAATGATTAGGATTTACGCATTTGAGCCTGTTTACCTTGGATTGGTGGAAAAGAGATGAAGGCATGAAGATCAACTGGGAAATGCCTCCCCCTCAAAAACACCCCTTGACATATTGATAGACATCAATATAATTTACCTCATGAACGTTGATCCGATTGTCTTTGCAAAAGTGCTGGCCGATGAAACCCGCCAAGAGATCATGGGGCATTTATGCTGCGTGTGGCTCAGTGTGGGTGATGTGGTTGATAAACTTGGCGGCAAAGTCAACCAACCAACTGTGAGCCACCACCTGAAGAAGCTGGAAGAAGCGAATCTTGTCCTGATCAGGCAAGAAGGACGCCAGCGCTTCTACACCTTGAATCAGGCGCAGCTTACCATCTGCTGTGGCACATTGATGCGCGCTTTTGCCCCCAACTATGCCGATCAGGTGATCGCCATCGAAGACATCGGCTGAGCGTTTTTTTTCGCCCGATCTATCGATATGTATCGATATGAGGAGTCATGATCATGTCAGACGAATCCATTCATGATGTAGTGCGCAACCGTTACGGGGCCATCGCCCGGGCCTTGGACGAAGACACCTTACAGAAACCCTCCTGCTGTGGGGGCACTTCAGCCAGTACCAGTACGAGCAGTAGTGCCAGCGCTTCATGCTGTGGTGAAGGCGCGGAGTGCGGCACCAACAGCCAGCTTTATGATATGAGTCTGCTGGAAGGGCTGCCTGTGGACGCCACTCGGCTTTCTTTGGGCTGTGGTGACCCCGTGAGCATTGCCAACCTCAAAGTGGGGGACACAGTGCTTGATCTGGGCAGCGGCGGCGGGATCGACTGTTTCTTGGCGGCCCGTCAGGTGGGTGAGACCGGTCATGTGATTGGGGTGGATATGACCCCAGAGATGCTTAAAAAAGCGCGGGCTAACAAGGCCAAAATGGGCGCTGATAACGTCGAATTTCGACTGGGGCAGATCGAAGCACTGCCTGTAGCCGACCAGAGTGTTGATGTGATCATGTCCAACTGTGTGATCAACCTCTCCCCGGACAAAAAATCGGTGTTCCGGGAAGCCTACCGGGTTTTGAAGCAGGGCGGGCGGGTCTCGATCAGCGACATTGTGACCGAAGGTGAGTTCAGCCCAGAACTGCGCGCTCAGGTGGATCAGTGGGCCGCCTGTGTGACCGGAGCCATTGACGTACAGGAATACACCGGCCTGATGCGCGAGGTGGGCTTTGTGGACATTCAGGTGGTCGATAAGGCCGATGCGAGTGAGATCATCCCGCCTCAGACGGGGATGCCGCGAGTATTCAGCGCACGAATCACGGCCCGCAAGCCCTAACCCCAATGGACGTATGGGGCAGTATCAAAGCAAGACTGCCCCAAGTGAACCCGTCACACACCCTTAGGGTTTTGCCTGCTGCTCAAAGTCGGTGATGATCCGAGCGCCGCTCAGACCGAGGGCGATGGCCCCCGTGATCAGCCCGGCCCGGACGCCACTGGCCAGCCCACCAAGGACATCCCCCTGTGAGAAGTAGAGCAGCACTTGATAGGCCGGAACGCCGGGGATGAGCGGGATGATCCCGGTGACGGTGAAGATCATGCGGGGCATCCACAGCCGATGGGCCACCCAAAACCCTGACAAGCCGATGATCAGGGCCGCGATGAAGGTTGCCACCTCTTGCGAGACACCTGCTCGCATCAACAAGGTGCGCACCACAATCCCCAGCGCCCCAAAGAGGGCTGAGTACAAAGTGACCTGCCGAGGGACGTTAAACAGCACCGCGAAGCCCCACGTGGCCACAAAACCGGCAACAGCACGAATGCCTACGTATACGATCAAATCGCCCATAGCTTAATGTTTCTCCGCAATGAATACCTGCGCGGTACTGCGCCGAAAAGACTCTTGTTCAAGCCGCACCCCAAAACCAGCGCCCTCAAAGCGCTCCAGAATGCCCGGTGGCAGGGGGGCCCGCTGTCCGGTGACTCGGTATGCCAGTTCTAAGCCTTCCCGGGCCAAGCCGCCTTTGGTGAAGGTTGCGTTGGGCACAATCACCAACCTTCCACCGGGCGTTAAAACCCGATGGGATTCCGCTAAAGTGCGCGGGTCAAGGATGAACTCGGTGGGAAAGGTGCTGACCAACGCCACAAAGGTTTGATCCCCAAAGGGTAGGGCTTGGGCCCGTGCCCGCGCTAACTGAAGGGGAAATCCAGCACGGCTCAATTTGCGCCGAGCGATCCGACCCATGGCTGGACTCAAATCAATGCCCACCGGGTTAAACCCGGCGCGGCGCATCGCGCTCTGAAGGTTGGCAGTGCCATGAGCCAGTTCAAGGATCAGGGCCCCCGGTGGGGCGTTCACATGGCGCAGGGCAGCCCCACACCAGTCGCGCCATTCGCCCAAACTGACCAGCCAACTGACGCTGTCGTAGGTGAAGGCCATCTCATTGTAGAGCAGGCGAAAACCAAACTTCACCAGCCTGTTCCAAAGGGTGAGCGCGCTTTGCATGGGTCAAAGATGGATCAGCGGGTGAGGCTGATCAGGGCGAACACCAACCAGCCAACGGCTTGGAGCAGCCCAAACCAAAAGTGCAGCCGGGCAGTGCGTCCTTGCGCCTGATGAAGCTGCGCGGGTCTGTTGGTGCGGGTGGTCAGGCGCACCAACCAGAGCGCCTCCGGAAAGGTGAATAGGGCCACCAAGGCCGGCATGGGCGAGACCCCAGCCAGCGCCAGCGCCAGCAAGGTCACATAACCGCCATAAACCAGCACCATAAATTCCACCCGTGCCCCCCGCACCCCCAACCGAACTGCAAGGGTGTTTTTGTGGGCCGCAATATCTGCTTCCCGGTCGCGCATGTTGTTGGCGTGAAGGATGGCGGCCACAGTGAAGGCGATGGGCACCCCTGCAAGCAAGGCCGTCCATGTCAACTGACCGGTGACCGCATAATAAGTGCCCAAGGTCATGAGCGGCCCAAAACACCAAAAGACCGCGACTTCACCCAAGCCCAGATAGGCCAAAGGAATAGGGCCTGCGGTGTAAGCGATGACCACTGCCACCCCGATCCCGCCGATGAGCAGCAGCACCGGACGCCCTCCCAAGACGAGGATCAGACCAAGGATCACCCCACCCAAGGTGGAAGCGATGGCCCCCGCCTTGACTTGATCCGCGTTCAACTGTCCCCGCGAAAGCACCATGCCCATGCCATCGACTTTTTGGGCGTCGGTGCCGCGTTTGAAGTCCACATACTCATTGATGTAGTTCGAGGCGATCTGGAGCAAAAGCGCCCCCACAAGGGCAATGAGGAATCGGGCTGGATCAAAGGCTTTGTCAGCCAATGCCGCCGCGCCCCCGATGAACAAGGGCACATAGGTCGCGGGCAAACTGCGCGGACGCGCTGCCTGATACCAAGGTTGAAGCGGAGCCGGCAGCAGTTCGCCCAGAGTGCGGCGTTTGCCTCCGGGCCCACGCCGTTTGCGCGGATGGGTGTCCGGCTCAGAGGGGGGGGGTGTTTCAGAGCGTGATCGAGTCATGGGGGGTAATTATACCCCACTGCGGGAACCGATCACCATCGGTTAGAGGGCAGGGTGATCCTGTGAGCCGGGAACAATCCCTGCTGCACAGGATCAAGGGCGTATTGGGCATTTTGCTAAAGCATTCGGTGTATGCTGCGCCCATCCCATATCACAATCACGGGTGCGCCCCGCTGGGGCATTCTTCCCCGGCGCAAGTCGTTACGCTGAGAACTGCTGGTGCCTGTAAGGTACTGTCCATCGGGGGTGCGGAACTGGTACCGCGCAGTAACCGTGTAGCCGTTTTTGCTGGATGAGCCATTGCATCGGGTCAATCCACCGGGCAGCAGTATCCCATACCGATTGAGGCGGTGCAATCGCCACCACATCATCAGACCACCGCCGATCAGGGGTACGGGGAATACCACCAAAACAAATAACATGATCCAAAAATCGGATTTGCTATTCAGCACAAGGCGCGCATTGTGGGGGTTGTTCTCGGCGTAGATCACCTCCAACGATGCGCCTACAGCAGTGCCATAAAGGCCACTGTTGACGTTTTCCTCGCGCTGGATGGTGTGTTCGGTATGGGTGCGGAACTCGTAGGTCAGGTAATAGCTGGTGCTTTTCCCCCGCGAAACACGCTTACCCAGCACGGTGGCGATGGCAGTACGCCCTGTCGTTTCGCGCTCTTTGGTGCTGAGAGCGTCGCTGATCACAAAAGGGGTGAGGAACATGAGGAAAAGTGCGCCTACCAAGACCAGCACCAAACCGCCATTTCCGGGAATGGTAGGGGATTCACCCCGCAAGAACTTCCAACTGTCACGGTTCAGCACAAAAGCCTGCTCCATGTAAGCCGCATCAATACCTTGACGGGCAGCCGTGCCCCGTTTGGGTTTCTCGGAGGGACTCTCGTAGTCAAGGCTAAAATGCTCAACGGGATATGAGGAACTGCCCCGTTTGGGCTTCTCCGGCTCATCCTCGTAGCCTTCGATAGGGTGCGAAGAACCGCCCCGTTTGGGTTTTTCGGGGGCATTGGCCACACCCTCGATCAGGCGTGAGACGATGCTTCGGGCGTGTTCTTTTGCGGTCTCATCGGAGTCAGACCGTTTGCGTTTGGGTTTTTCGTCCTGTATCTCGTTCTCAACCGGATCATCATAGGGCTGGAACATGTGCTGGTCTCCCTGATGCGTTTGACCGATCATGCTCAAAAGGGCAGATATTGAGGGTCATGGTATCAAACTTCGGCGCGGGCTGCCGGACGCCGTGAACGGCGTCCCTGCGGAGGATACGGCTTCGTAGGGACGCACCTCGGCCCGTACAGGGCATTCTGTTAAAGCATCCGGTGCAGTTTTCGCCCATCCCAAACCACAATGACTGGCGTGCCATCCTGAGGCAAGGCAGTCCGGCGCAAGTCACTGCGCTGAGAACTGCTGCTGCCTGTAAGGTACGGACCCTCTGGGGTACGGAACTGGTACCTAGCGGTGACCGTATAGCCGTTTTTGCCCGAAGACCCCTTACAGCTTACCAACTGACCGGGCAGCAGCATCCCATGTCGATTGAGCCGCCGCACCCGCTGGTACATCATCAATCCACCGATGACCATAGGCAAGATGAACAGCCCACCCACCAGCATACCAATCCACAAGTCGTTTTTGCTGTTCAGGACAAGACGGGCATTGGTGGGGTTGTTCTCCGCATACACCACCTGAAGGGCGGTGCCCACAGGGCTTTGGTTATACAGGCTGCTGTTGACGCCTTCCTCGCGCTGGATGGTGCGTTCGGTATGGGTGGTGAATTGATAACTCAAGTAATAACTGGTGCTTTTCCCCCGCGAAATACGCCTGTTGGTGATGGTTGCAGTGGCAATGCGTCCGCTGCTGTTCCGTTCATTGGCGCTGGTGATGTCGTTGAGGGCAAAGGGCCCTAAGATCAACAGGAAAAACAGCCCAAAAAAGACCAACACCAGACCCCCATTGCCGGGAATCCACTGACTTTTGCCTCGAAGGAAATTCCAACTGGCTTTGTTTAACACAAAAGCCTTCTCCAGATATGCCGGATCAAGCCTCTCGCGGGAGATTCGAGATCTGCTGGCGCTTTCACTCGAAAAGCTCATCCCTTCAATGGGGTGCGAAGAAATCGTCCGTTTAGGCTTTTCGCTGCCAAACCCAAAACCCTCGATGGGGTGTGTGGAATCCTGACGTTTAGGTTTCTCTGGCTCAACCCCAAACAGCTTGATCAGGTGTGAGACCGCAGTCGCAGTCTTAGAATCTCCTTGGCTGTCCTCTGGTTCGTTTGAACCGGACGGTTGGCGTTTAGGCTTTTCTTCTTCAGGCTTGTCTAAATCATCATAGCGCTGAAACATATGCTGCATCTCCCTCATGAGCATGTACAATTATCTCCCCAAAGGGAGGATTTTTTGCATTGGATCAACCCAAAATTGGGGGGCTGTCTGCGCGTATCCCCATTATTTTACTCCTGATCACGGTCTGCCTGCTGTTTGTGCGTCTGTGGCTCGGTGAGGCGATCTTTTGGGGGCTGCCCGCCTTGCAGTTTTACCCTTGGCGGGAATTTGCGGCCGCCGAACTGGCATCGGGCAGGCTGCCCTTGTGGAACCCCTATAACGGCGCGGGCGCACCCCTTTTGGCCAACTATCAAAGCGCGATCTTTTACCCACCCCGATGGATCAGCTTGATCGACCCCAATCCCCGATGGATGGGCTGGATCGGGATGCTGCATCTCTTGTGGGCCGGGGTGGGCATGTTGATCCTGTGCCGACGGCTAGGTGCAGGCGCTTTTGAGCAGGGCTTGGGCGCGCTTGCTTATCCCCTCAGTGGGACTTTGATCACCCGCTTTGGGACTCTGCCTATGCTCGATGCGGCCTGCTGGCTGCCGTGGCTGATGCTGGCTTCTGACGGGTTGATCACCACCTCCGGGCGGCGGGGACGCTGGTTTGCGCTTCTGGCCGGGGTGATCACCCTGCTTCTGCTGGCCGGTCATGCGCAGTGGGCCAGTTACAGCCTTGCCCTCAGCGGCAGTTATGCGCTGTGGCGCACCCTCTCCGGGCGCTACCCTGCGCGCCGCCTCATCCTTTGGGGCTGTGCCCTGATCCTTGCGGCCGGGATCGCAGCCGTTCAGCTCATCCCCACCGCGCAGCTTCAACGGCTCTCGCAGCGGGCGGGTGGAGTCGATGAGGCATTCGCCCTGAACTTCTCCTTTTCACCCTTTTCGCTGGCGACCCTCCTGAATCCCCGTTTTTTTGGCAGTCCCGGTGAGGGGAATTACTTCATTGGGGGCGCGTATTTTGAAGTTGCCGCCTATATCGGCATTCTGCCCCTTCTGGGGGCCCTGATCGGCGGTGGGATGCGCCTGTGGACGGGGCTGCGGCGGCGGACCTCTGCCCCTACTCAAGGGGCGGGGTTGAGCGTCTTCTTTGGTTTAAGCGCCCTGCTCTCGTTTTTGCTGGCCTTGGGGCAGTATGCACCTTTTTTCCCCTTTTTATATCGTTATGTGCCCGGTTTTAAGCTCTTTCAAGCGCCCTCACGCTGGCTGCTGGTGACGGTTTTTTCGCTGGTGGTGATCGCCGCCCTCAATTTTCCCCGTCCCGGCCGGAGAATACGGCGTTATGCCCGTCTGGGGGCCGTCTTGGGTTTGGGCATGGCCGGTATGGGTTGGGCTGCTGCCCGTGCCCTGAGCGGCTTCGGCGCGGGGATCGCTGTGGGCACATCCGGGATGGGACTGTTGATCGGGGTGGGGGCCTTGCTGCTGGCGATCCGACCCCTGCCGGGGGCACCGGCGCGTCTGCATCGGCGCTGGGCCCTGATCGCTTTGATCGTCATCGCCTTTGATCTCGGTGCGGCTGGATGGGGCCACAATCCGACCGTAGACCCGGATCAGTTTTACACCGTGCAGCCGCCCTCTGGAAGGCAGCAGCGCACCTATATCCCTCAAGGGGAGATTGACCAGCAGATGTTTGATCGCCTGCTGCCCTTTGATGATTACACCCAAGCACTGAACCAATGGCAAGCGCTCCGGGATTCTGGGCTGCCCAACCTCAATCTGCTGGATCGGCGCTCTCTGTTGAACAACTTTGACCCCCTGCGCCCGTCATGGTACGAGCGTTTTGTGGAACTGCTTGAAGACCCGACCCTACCACCCAACGCGGCCCAAAAGCTGGCGCAGCTTGCGGCCTTGGGGGATTTCCCCCGTTGGTGGGTGGCCCAGCGGGTTTCTCATGTGCGCGATCTGGCAAGCGCGGTTCAGTGGGTGCAGACACAGATCAGGGATCAGGCGTATGATCCGGGCGAGGTTGTGGTGATCGAAAATGACAGCAGCGATCTTCCCCCCGGCGGCGGCACTGGGACGGTGAGTCTGATAAGGGAAACGCCACAGGAGATCGAACTGAAGGTTGAAGTCGATAACTGGGCGTGGGTGGTGGTCGCCGATACTGACTATCCCGGTTGGGAAGCGTTTCTGGATGACTCCCGGACGGTGATCTATCGGGCCAATGTGGCCTTCCGGGCGGTTTTGGTGCCCGCTGGCAGCCATACCTTGATCATGCGCTTCAGCAGATCGGGCTGGGTCTATGAGGCCGGGATCAGTGCGCTCTCACTGCTGATCTGGGGACTGATCGCGCTGGTCTCACTGCGTCGTTCTGCGCTGCCCGCACCCGATCAGAGCAGCGCGGCTTGAATGCCTTTGCCGTCCTTAAGCTGGCGCGCAATCATGAGCAGATCGTGGGCGCTTTGTTTGGCGCTCACGGTCTCCGCGCCCAACATCTCGGCCAGTTCTTCAACCCGCTGTTTATCGTTCAGCAGGGTGATCTCGGTCACAGTGCGGTGCTCTCTGGGGGTCTTGGCCACCTTAAAGTGGGAGTCCGCAAAACTGGCCAGATGGGGCAGATGGGTCACACACAAGACCTGATGAGAAGTGGACAGCTTCCACAGTTTTTGCCCCAACATGGTGCCAAGCCGCCCGCCAATGCCCTGATCAATTTCGTCAAAGATCAGCGTCGGGGTGCTGTCTTGCCGGGAGAGGACACTCTTGAGGGCCAGCATGATGCGGGCGGTTTCGCCGCCGGAAGCCACCTTTACCAGCGGACGCAGCGGTTCGCCCCGGTTGGCCGCGATCATAAACTCCACATGATCGATCCCGGTGCTGTCAAATTTGAGACGTCGGTCACGGACATAACAGCCATGTTCAAGGTCTTCCTCCTGCGTGAGGGAGACCGTGAAGCGCGCCCCTTCCATCTTCAGCTCTTGCAGCTCTAGCTCAATTCCCTGAGCCAGTTTGTTGGCAGCCAGCAAACGCGAATCACTGAGGGCAAGGGCAGCCGCCCCAATTTTGCGCAGCAGTTTCTCCTCCGCGGCCCGCAGCCCAAAAAGCGCCGCTTCACTGTTGGTGATGGTGGCGAGGTCTTTGGCCGCCTGCTCCGCGTGTGCCAGCACTGCTTCGAGGGTGCCCCCATACTTCTTTTTGAGCCGGTTGAGCGCATCGAGGCGTTCCTCAACTTCGGTTAAGCGGGCCGGGTTGTGTTCCACCCCGTCCACATAGCTCCGTACCGTTTTGGCCAGTTCGGCCACCTGCTCTGAGACGATCTCGGCCAGTTCGGCACTCTCCTGCAAACGGGGATCAATCCGGGACACCTTAGCCAGCGCTGCGGCCACCTGATTGAGCATGTCCAAAGCGGCGGGGGTATCCGCGCTTTCCCCGTCCAGAATTTGCGCGGCCTCGGCAGTCAGGGTTGCCAGTTGTTCAGCGTTGGCCAGCCGAGCGCTCTCCTCCTGAAGTTGGTTATCTTCGCCCACTTTAGGGGCGACCCCGCGAATCTCCTCAACCTGATACTTGAGCATGTCCATGCGGCGGGCAAGGGCTGCCTCATCTTGTTCCAGATCGGCGATCTTGACTCGAACCTCACTCAGTTCGGCGACCAGTGCCCCCAGTTCGCGGCGTTTGCCCACCAACCCCGCAAAGCCATCGAGCAAATATACATGAACTTTGGGACGCAGCAGGGAGAGGTGTTCACTCTGCCCGTGAATATCGACCAAACGCTGACCGATCTCCCGGTAAAAAGGCAAACTGACGGTGCTGCCGTTCAAACGGCAGATGGTACGCCCGTTAGCCCTGATCTCACGGGTGAAGGTCAGTTCTGGTTCGGCTTCCAGCCCTTCTTTTTCGAGCAGGGGTTTAATCTCTGCAAAGAGAGACGGTTCAGGCTTAAAGGTACCTTCGATAACCGCTTTATCTTCGCCAGCGCGGATCATGTCAGGGTCGGTGCGTCCACCGAGCATCACATCCATCGCATCAATGATGATCGACTTACCCGCGCCCGTTTCCCCGGTGATGGTGTTAAACCCCGGCGAAAGGCGCAGTTCAAGTTTGTCGATGATGGCGAAATTTTGGATTCGGAGTTCACTTAACATATCCGCTCACTTCAAAGCTAAACCCGGCTTCAACGTCGATGAGACAACAGGTCATCGCCCCTACTTGAGGCGGCTGGAGGCCATGATGGAGGCCATACCCATATAAAACAGGGCCGGCAGCAGATAGGTGCCTACCAACTCGCCGATCAACTGATTCCGAAGCTGCTCCGCACCCCTGCCCACCTGCGGATTGAGGACAGCACTTACCACCGGGCCGATCTCCTGCCAAACCGGAATCAGCCCGATCAAACATGAGATGACAATGGCGGCGATCACGGCCTGACGCATGTACTTGCCCCGCCGCCGTCCGGTGACCCGCCACACCGCCTCACCGATCAGCACACCCGCCGGGAAGGACAGAATCAGCACCCCAAAGAGCATCAGGCGGGGCACGATGAACCCGGTGACTAGACCGATCCCAAAGGCGGTTGCAACCCCCAATAGGTAATCGCGCCGTTCTGCTTTGTAGAAACCGTCCTGCTGCTGATTCACACACTGGCGACAGCGATACCCCACCGGGGTATGGACAGCACAACGCACACACATATACCGCCCACAGCGGTTGCAGCGCAGCCCTGATTCGACCGTCGGGTGGACGGTACAGTAAGTCTTTTCGTCATCGGTCGTCGGTATAAAACTTGAACTCATGGCATCATCTTTGGTTAGGTTGGTGATCTTATGTTCTCGGAACTCCCCGCTTTCCGGCGCGGGCATGGTAAGGGCTGCGTTCTTGCCGGGTGGGGCTGCGCGGCTCCATCCGATCCAGCAGCGAGCGATAGAAATAATTGCGCTCCCGAAGGCGCACAAAACGGCTGATCAAGGGACTATTTTGCACCACCACCGCATCCCCCGGCTGAAGGCTGGTGATGTTTTCGCCGTCGATGGTCAAGACCGGCTCTACCCCTAACTCCGGAGAGATCACCGCTTCGACCACGGCCCCTTCAGAAAGCACCAAGGGGCGATCAAGGCTTAGGTGGGGCGCGACTGGAATCACCAGAATATTCTTTAACTCCGGGGGCAAGATGGGCCCCCCCACCGCGAGTGCATATGCGGTTGATCCGGTGGGGGTAGCGATGATTACCCCGTCGGCGTTATATGTGGTCGTCCAGCCTCCATCAATATAGGTCTCGATCAGGATCGAACGGGCCAAGGCCCCTCGCCCGATGACCACATCATTAAGGGCGTCATCCGCAAATACTGGATTCTCCCCCCGCCACACTTCGCAGTGGATCATCATCCGGGTTTCGATCCAATATGCTCCTGAGAGCAGGATTCTTAAAGCCCGATCCCACTCATCAAGACCGGCCTCAGTCAGGAAGCCCAAATGCCCTGCATTGATCCCAAAAACGGGCACATCCCGGTGTGAGGCCATCCGGGCTGCGCGGAGCATCGAACCATCCCCGCCAATGGCGATGATCAGGTCAGTGCCCATCAGTTCCGGCTTCACCAGCGCGGAATCCCATACGGGATGGCACCACGTTTCGATCCCCTGCTGGCGCAGATGGCGCGATACCTCGGCACACACCTCCCCTGTCATGGGGCGGTGGGGATGTCCTAAAACCCCTATTCGTTTGAACATATGGGGCGGTTCCTTTCCTCCTCAGGATTATAGCGCAGGGGACATCCACTTGAGATCATAGCACGGGTGTTCTAAAAAAGAAACCGCCGATTCACAAAAACAAACGACTCAGCCCGATGTATTGGCTGAGTCGTCTACCACAAGACCACAAGGACAGGTTACCTCCGCTTAACCCGCGGCACTGCGCACCCTGACCAGCAGTTCCTCAGCGAGTTTATTTAACTGGGTGGAAGCGACCGCCGCAGGCTGGAAAAGGACAATGGGGAAGCCCGCTTCCGCAGCTTGGAAGGCCAGTTCTGGGGCCGGTCCAATAAGGGCCAACATATCGTGGGCCAAAATCTGCTCTGCCTCCTGCCACGGAACCTGAACCTGCGAAGGGGCACGGCTCACGATGCTCACATTGAGGCGATTGCGGGGAACCCCCATCGTCTCCAATTCGCGCAGGATTTCACGGGCCATCGTGAGCGATGGTCGAGTCGGCTCCACCACCAGCACCGTTTGATCGGATTCTTTGATCAGGCGGGCATTCAGGGGGGTCAGGCCCACCCCAATATCCACCACCACATGCTGCGCCAACGTTTTCACGATCTTAAACAGGGCAGTTGCGGTATCTGGGTTGACCATTAAGCCCATTTCGCGGGGGCGAATGGTGCAGGGCAAAACGCGGATACCGCTAGGATGAGCGGTCAGTTCGTTTTCAACGGCGCGTGCGTTGATCTCCTGAGCCGGACGGGTGAGCAAATTCGCCATACCGTTGGCCCGGGGTAAGTTCAAATACAACCCCATGCTGCCCTGACCGGGACGCACATCGGCAAGGATGGTTGGCTCTTTTTGCTGGAAGGCCGCTGCGGTATTGACCGCCAAGGTGGTTGTGCCCACCCCACCCTTGACCCCCATAAAGGTGACCAAGCCGCCCGCGGGAGCACCGCCACTGGTGCGGCGTTGGCTGACACTGCGGGCCATGATCGCTTTTACCCGAGAAGCCAGTTCCGCAGGGTGGGTCGGTTTGGTTAAGTAATCATCCGCGCCGGCCTCAAACCCTGCAACCTTATCATCAATCAAGGTTTTGGCCGTGAACATGATGATGGGTATCCCCTGCGTAGCAGGGTTGCCGCGCAGTCGGCGGCAGATCTCATAACCGTCCATGTCGGGCATCATCACATCAAGGATGATCAAATTAGGGCGTTCGGCAATGGCTTTATTAAAGGCCTGCATCCCCGTATTGGCCGCCGCGATCTCATATCCCTGGCGCTGAAGCATCAACCCGATCAGCTTCAGGCTGTCTACGTCGTCGTCTACAATCAAGATTTTTTCGGGCATACGCACCTGTCCCTTGCGCCGGAAAACTCATCCGAAGTCTAGCCTGATAATTGATTTGTGGCAAGTGAAAAAGCCCTCTTTTCGGATACTTTATACAACCTCCCACAAAGGGCAAACGAGAATCCTTCCAGATTCTAACGCACCCCACAACCCTCTTAGGAGTTACGCATTTGCCCTCATCCCCCTAGCCTCCCTCTCCTCTGGAGAAGGGGGAAAACGGGGTTTTTGAGGGGGCTTCCCTGTCCTGTTCACCAACATTAGCCCTCATCGAGTCCGGGATCATCGTCCCCACTT
>JACSRJ010000046.1 GCA_014879835.1 Anaerolinea sp. | reverse complement strand
GTACCGCGCAGCGGTCGTGGGGTGAGGGCAAACCCGGTAACACATACCCTTCTCAAATGGCTTCTAAGACCCTACGCAAGCCTTCACATTGAACAGCGTATGAATCAAGCTCTCAAAGATTACCGCTCAACATAACTTCGTTCAACCTATAATTATAATCTAACATGCGACAAAAAAAGGGCGTAACCAGAAAATTCGGAAGGTATTCATAAGCGGGACGGATGGCGAAGCAAAGACCCCCTTTGAAAAGTAAGAAGCCATTTGAGCAGTGGACATGGTGACATCTCCCCAAACGAGCGCTGGTTGGGGATGAGGAAGCTTGTATCATCCTTTGGGAAGCGCAGATAATCGCCGATGCGCTTGGTTCAGGGGCACCTTCCACCCGTGACAACCGCCCAGATTCAGGGGCGTTATGCGCACCTTTAGGAAAATCCCCTAAAATTATGGATAGGCATTTCCAACGAGGCATAAGAACACTCATGATCGAAGCGGAAGGGCTAACCAAGGTTTTTGATGAATTTTGCGCGGTGGACAATCTGCACCTCAATGTGGAGGCTGGCAGTGTGTTCGCTTTCCTTGGGCCTAACGGAGCCGGTAAGACTACAACCATACGCATGTTGACCTCGATCCTCAAACCTACCAGCGGATGGGCGCGGGTTGCGGGTTATGATGTGGTCAATGAAGCCCCCTATGTACGCGCCAGTGTCGGCGTTTTGACCGAACAACACGGTTTATACGAACGCATGAAAGCCCTTGAGTATCTGGACTTTTTTGGGCGCATTTACCACCTTCCGGCGGAGATTCGGCGCAAACGCGCTCTAGAACTGATGGAGCGTTTTGGGCTTCAAGACGCACTCAAAAAACGAGTGGGTGAGTACTCTAAGGGGATGAAACAGAAACTGGCCTTGGTGCGGGCGATGCTCCATAACCCACCCGTGCTGCTCCTCGACGAACCCACTTCAGCGATGGACCCGCAGAGCGCCAAACAAGTGCGCGACTCGGTGGAGGAACTCAAAAGGGACAAACGCACCATCATCCTCACCACCCACAATCTGCCGGAGGCCCAACAGCTTGCAGATCGCATCGGGGTGATTCGGCGCGGACGGCTCATCGCCAATGGCACCTTTAGTGAACTTTCGCGCCGTTTTGTGGGCGAACCCCTGATGGAAGTGAAGTTCACCCATTCGCTCAATGGGGCCACCGCCAGTTTGCAAGGCATGGTCGAAATTACCGCGACGGGCCCTGACTGGCTGCGTTATCGCACCAACACCCCTCACGCCACCAACCCGGCGGTGCTTCAAAAGCTCCTTACCGATGGGGCGGAGGTGATCACCTTAAGCGAGGTGCAGCGCAGTTTGGAGGCCGTCTATTTGCAGATCGTGGCTGAAGATGAAGGCAAAACCAACGACTCACACTGAAGATCACCCTGAGGCTCATCCTTAGAGGAACAGAGGTTAATACCATGACCATTCAAGCGGTTTCATCGACCCTCCCCGCGCCCGGTCAAGGGGGCAAATACGCTCATCATACATGGCGTGAGACTATCCGTAACGCCATGATCGTCACCCGCCGCGAACTGCGCGACAGCTTTCGAGACTGGCGTATCATGGCCCCGATCTTCCTGCTCACCCTTGCCTTTCCCGCACTGGCCCAAAACCTGACCGGGCTCGCCACCAACTTTTTTGTCCAGAATGGGGCGGAGCCGCTCATGGATAATTTTCTGCCCCTGCTGCCGATGGTGGTGGGCTTTTTCCCCGTTTCGATCTCGTTGGTGATTGCATTGGAGACTTTTGTGGGTGAAAAAGAGCGGCGCAGCCTTGAGCCGCTGCTCAGCACACCACTCACCAACCTCGAGTTGTATTTGGGCAAAACCTTCGCCGCAACCATCCCTCCTTTGCTGGGCAGCTACACAGGCATGGCCATTTACATCCTGTCGCTGGTCACGGGGGAGCAGCAGTGGCGTCCTAGCGCTGAGTTGATCATCCAGATCATGCTGCTCACCACCGGGCAGGCATTGGTGATGGTTACTGGGGCGGTGGTGGTCAGCAGCCAGACCACCTCAACCCGTGCGGCCAACCTGCTGGCAAGCTTCATCATCATCCCCACTTCGCTTTTGGTGCTGCTCGAAAGCCTGATCATGGTCACCAATCAGCGTTACGTGCTGTGGTTCATTTTTGGGGCCCTGCTGGTGGCCGATGCGATGTTGTTCAGCATGGGGGCGCGCATCTTTAACCGCGAGGAACTGCTTGGCAGAGCCATCGACCAAATCAACCTGCGTTGGGCCGGACGAATTTTCTGGGCGCACTTTAAGGGTGGGGAAAAAGTCACCAACCTTGCTCAGTGGTACCGCCTCAGCGTTCTGCCAACCTTTAAGAATCTTCGTTCGCCGGCGCTGGTAGTGGGAATAGCCATGCTCGCTTTGTTCATTGGGGGCATGGTTTTTGCGCAGGTCCGTTCTGACCTGCAACTTCCGGTGGAAATGATGACCGACCGTTCCCAAACCCTGAGTGACATGCGGGCCGCCTTTGAATTGGGGAATGGTTTGGGGTTCAGGTTCATTTTGGGGCAGAACTTGCGGGTGCTGCTGGCCTCAACCATCCTCGGGGTGTTCAGCTTTGGGGTAATGAGCATCTTCTTTGCAGCCCTGCCCTTTTCGATCTTGGGATTCCTTTTTGCCCAACCGGTGATGGCAGCCCTTGGGGTGGGTACCTTTCTGGCGGCGCTTGTGCCCCACAGCATCATTGAGATACCCGCGATCATCATCGGGGCTGCGGCTGCAACCCGCCTCGGTGCAATCATCACCCGCCCTCCTGATGGAAAAGGTGTCTGGGAGGCGTGGTTGGGGGCGCTCGGTGATTGGGCCAAAGTATTTGTGGGGGTGGTCATCCCCATGCTGATCGTGTCAGCGCTGATCGAGGTGTATGTCACCCCGCGCATCGTCTTGTCCGCGCTGGGCGGTTGAGGATCGGGTCAATTTTAATACCGGGTAGACGTTACACACTTGCTCCAGAAGAATCCCACCCCCGCGACCGCTTCGCGGTGCCCGTCCCCTACACGGGGAAGGGGTCCATTCCCCTGAAATCGGGCTGAGGGGGCGACAGTAGGTTTACCCTCATCCCCCCTGCGCCCCCCTTCTCCCGCACGCAAAAGAAGGGGGGATTCGAGACTCTGAGGGGTAGACCCCTCAAACGCCCCGGTAGCAGCTCATCTTTCAAGGAAACCGCTTTAAGATTACGGGGGGCGGACAACGTGGGCGTTTTCCCTACGGGATGCCGCGCTTGGTAGGAACAGGTCCTGCCCTGTCCGGCTCTATGCGTTACCCACATCCCCTTCTTGACCGTTAGCTGCGCTTTGGCAGTTCCTGCGCAGAAGGGGCTGAAAGGAGGAGCAGCGGCTTTGCGCTCCGCTTGCAGTGCCTAATCACTGGTTAAGATCGCTTCCTGCATGGACTCTAAGGAGGGGAACCGATCTTCGGGCTTTTTGCGCAGCGCCCGCAGTACCACTCGCGCCAGCGCATCCGGTATTTCGGGGCGCAGTTCGCGGGGGTTTGGTGGGGGCTGCTGCAAATGGGCAAAGAGGATTTGGGCTGGTCGTCCTTGAAAAGGACGCTGTCCGGTAAGCATCTCATAAAAGACCACCCCAAGGGCATAAGTATCGGCATGGTGATCAACGTCATGGGCCGACTCGATCTGTTCAGGGGCCATGTAATCGATAGTGCCCACCGCATTGGAGCCGGTGAGGGTAATCTCGGTGGTTTCGCCACGCGCAATCCCAAAATCCATGAGCACCGGATCAAACTTATCCCCCTGCTCCGGGTTGGGCTTGAGCATGATGTTTGAGGCTTTAATGTCCCGATGGACGATGTGCTGCTGATGGACATAGTGGATCGCCTTGGTGATCTCCACCGCAAGGCGCTTGAACTCATCGATGGCTACAGCCCCATGATCTTTGAGGTATTCGGAGAGATTCTGCCCTTCGATGTACTCTAAAATCAAATAGGGAGGGTGAGCGCGGGTGTCCATCTCCACCACATTGATGATCCCCGGATGGCGCAGTTCGGCCAGCACTTTGGCCTCACGGTGAAACCGCTCAGCGATCTCTGGTTGAGTCTCCCGGACATCGTCGCGCAGCAGTTTGACCAGCCAGAC
>JACSRJ010000097.1 GCA_014879835.1 Anaerolinea sp. | reverse complement strand
GGCTGCGGGTGGCCTGCTGCTTACCGCGCTGCTGCTCAGCCGCGTCTTTTATACGCAGGTACAGGGGGTGATCGAATGGCTTTATCACGCGCTTGCGGGCGCTGATCTGGTCTACCCCAACGCAGATGTTTTCTATAGCCTCAAGTTTCGGGATGCTTTGATACTCGCAGTGATGTTGACCTTGTCAGGGCTGCTCTTGATCCTTGCCCAGCGCCGTTTACGCCTCTTTGGGGCGGGAGCAGTGATCCTGATCAGCGCTGATCTGATCCTTGCATCAGCAGGCTTTAACCCCGCTGCCGATCCGGCATGGTTGAACTTCACCCCGCCTTCGATCCAGTGGCTTCAAGCGCGTGATCCGCAAAGCTGGCGGTTGAGTGCCATTCAGGGCAGCAGTGCTACCCTCAATGCCAACACCGCTTGGCTTCATGGACTTCAGGATGTGCGCGGCTACGACAGCATCATCAGCCGCCAGTATATGGAGTACATGAGCCGCATCCAGCCCCAGACACAGCTTCTGTTTAACCGGATTGCGCCTGTGTTCCCGGATCGGCTGGATGCCCTGAACTCGCCGTGGTTTGACCTCTTGGGGGTCAAATACCTCATGAGTGAGGCAAGTTTTAGCCTTGACCCAGCGCAGTTCCCCGCTTACAAAGAGGTCTATCAGGATGAGGCGGTACGAATCTACGAAAACAGCCGCGCTTATCCCCGTGCAGGCAGCCTTGAGGGCAAGTGTGAGGATCAGGCTCAGGACACCCCTGCCCCCGTGACTCCAGCGCGATTGGTCGAGACCAAAAACATTCAGGTGATGGTAGAAGCCGACCTGAGCGTGCCGGGCTGCTTGATCCTGTTTGACTCCGCTGCCCCCGGTTGGCGGGTGTACTACCGCCCTCAAGGGACGGAGGAAATTGAGGAACAGGAGACCACCATCCGCTTGATGTACGGGAACTTTCGCGGGGTAGACCTGCCCGCCGGGGCGTGGCTGGTGCGTTTCCGTTATTCCCCGCCCTCGTTTCAGGTGGGTGCGTTTAGTTCTTTCCTATCGCTGGTGATCCTGATTCTGATCGGTATGGTGGGGGCGTGGCTGCGCCTCTACCGCGAGGGCGAGGGCGCGAGTTCCGGGGTGCGGCGCTTTGTCAAAAACTCCGCCGGGCCTATTGTGCTGCACTTATTCAGCCGGGGCATCGATCTGGCTTTCGCTTTCATCATGCTGCGTCTACTGGGGCCAGCCAATGCGGGCACGTATTACTACGCCGTGGTGATCTTCGGTTGGTTCGAGATTCTGACCAACTTTGGCCTCAATACCCTGCTCACCCGCGAGATTGCCAAAGATCGAAGCGCAGCGGGGCGTTACCTGATTCATTCAGGGGTGCTGCGAATCGTGCTGGCGGTGGTGGGGGTACCCCTGCTGATCGGCTTTTTTGCGGTGCGGGGTTCGCTTCAGCCGCCCCTTGATGCAACCGCGATCACCGCGATCATCCTGCTCTATATTGGGCTGATCCCCAACAGCATCAGCACTGGCTTAACCGCGATCTTTTATGCTTTTGAGCGCGCCGAAGTGCCCGCCTTCGTGACGGTGCTCACAGTCATTCTCAAGTCTGGCATGGGGCTGATTGTGCTGCTCATGGGTTTTGGGGTGATCGGGCTGGCCGGGGTAAGCATCGTCCTGAACCTGATCACCCTGCTGATCCTTGCGGGGTTCATGCGCGCCCTGATTCGGGTGCAGCCTGCGGCCCCAACTGCTGGACGACCTCCGCTTGAGGTCTCCATGATGCGGGGGATGCTTGCGGCGGGTTTCCCCCTGATGCTCAATCACTTTCTGGCGACGATCTTCTTTAAGAGTGATGTGGTGCTTCTGGAGGCGATTCAAGGGAATGCGGTGGTCGGCATTTACAGCACCGCATACAAGTGGATCGATGCGCTGGGGGTGATTCCTTCGTTGTTCACCATGGCCCTTTTGCCCATCATGGCGCGGCAGGCAGTGGAGGATAAAGCTGGGCTAGAGCGCAATTACCATTTTGCGGTGAAGCTGCTCACCAGTGCGGCCATCCCGGTGGCGGTGCTGACCACCCTGAGCGCCCATCTGCTGATCGGGATTCTGGGTGGGTCGCGCTTTTTGCCTGATGGCGCTTATGCCCTGCAAATCATGATCTGGTTTGCGCCTATCGGCTGGATCAACAGCCTGACCAACTACGTGTTGATTGCCCTTGATCAACAGCGGGCGATGCGTTGGGCCTTTTTGGCAGGGGTGGGCTTTAACGTGATCACCAATGTGATCTTCATCCCAATCTTCAGCTACCGCGCCGCCGCCGCCGTGACCATCGGCTCTGAGATGGTGCTGTTGGTGTCCTTTTACCTGCTACTGCGGCGCTCCCTTGCCCCGGTGAACTGGCTCAAACTGCTGTGGAAGCCCATCGCGGCCGGGGCGATCATGGGTGGGGTGGGGGCGGTGCTGTGGGGCGTCTCACCAGCGCTGGCGCTGATCGGCTCAACCGCAGCCTATGGGGTCAGTTTTGCCCTGCTGCGCCCCTTCAGCGATTGGGAACGGGGACGCTTCGCAGCCCTTCTGCCGGGCAGAGGGGCATAATCCCCCTCAGCCCAAACGGGAAGCGTCCACTGCGCCCGCATGGGTTCCCTTGAGCAGGCGATCCACGGCCCGCTCAGCGGTGGCCGCGCCCAAAGCCAGCCCATGCCCGGTGAAGCCCACTGCAAAACCCACATCGGGCTTATCGGGCAGAGTCCCCACAAGGGGCAGCCCATCAACGCTGAAACCCATGATCCCGGCCCAGCGACGCTCTACGGGTGCATCCACATCAGGGAAGCGCTGTTTGAGGTAGGCTTCCAAAGCGCGCTGTACGGGATCTGTGACTCTATCATCATGGGTATCGTTCTCCAGTGCCTTGAATTGATTGCGGGCGCCGCCGAGGAGCAGCCTTCCATCGAAGGTCTCACGGTAGTACATGTAACCGTAATCACTGTAACCGCAGGTATCCAGCACCGATTGTTTAAGGGGCGCGGTGGCCAGCACCTGAGCGCGGGTAGGGATCACTTTGCCTAGAAAGTACGGCTCCAGTAGGGCTGCATAGGCGTTAGTGCAGATCATCACCTGCCGCGCCTGAAAGCGAAACAAGCGCGAGTAGACCATCACGACTCCCGGCTTCGTTTGTTCGATGCGGTAGACCTCATTGTTGGTGACCAACGCTGCGCCGGACTCCGTGAAAACAGCTTCGGTCAGTTTGACCGGATGGACAGCCCCATCCCACGGCTGACGGATCGCCCCATGAAAGCCTCGCTGAAGGGGATCGCGGGTGAGGTATTCGACCTCAATCCGATCCGCATTGAGGGCCCGCGCTGCCAACTCCAGATCACGGGCTTCGTGCGCACTCTCGGCCAGCAGCAGGGAGCCGCACTCGCGGATCGGAACCTGATTCCGCCCGGCAAATCCCCGCCAGTAACGGTGAGTCTGTTCTGAGATCGCCCACACTTCACGGGTGACCGCATGACCGTACTTTTCGATGGCGTGGTGGTAGTAGGTATCCGGGCCGGTGATCATGAAGCCCGCATTGCGTCCGCTTGCGCCCAGTGCCAGATCGCGCATTTCGGTGATGAGCACCTCACGGCCCGCTTGTTGGGCAAAGTAGGCAGCGGTGCAGCCCACAATGCCACCCCCGATCACCAATAAATCCACCTCGCGGATCGGTTGGCTATCATCCGCTTGCCACACAGAAACGGTCATGGTGTCACCTCAACTGGTAAAGCCGTGCCTAAAGAAAAAACTCCCGCAGCGCATTGGTGATTTCATCGATCAGAGCGTGCCATTCAATCTCCGGGGCGCGGCGCACGATGAGCGTCCCACCCCGGATTTCCAGTGCTTCCATGCCTTCGATCCCAAAAAGGAACTGGGCCAGCGGTGAACCTTCATCCCCAGATTCTCGATCCGGGTAGTGTTCGTCACCCTGAGGCGCGAGATCAAGGTTGGTCGCCAGATTAACCACGTTGGGATCATCGGTATATTCCGGGTTGACACTGATGTACTCGGACATAAGCCTTAAGGTTTGGGCGTCCCGGTTGCTTCTGGGGTCGATTCCACTGTCGCGGCAGGGGTCACCAAAGAAGGCATACAGCTTTCGATAGTAACCTCAACCTCCGAAGCCGCGTCCACCAGTCGATCCGTGTCGGTGGCAAAAACATACACAATATCGGCGTCGTAACGACCTTCGGCGATGGGCCCGGGGGCATTGGAGTCAAGCGCTTCTGGCACCAGCGGCACATCCTCACCGCAGCCCACGTAACCCAGCCCATCGGCGAAGGTATCCACGGCCAGCACCTTGTAAATCTCAAGGTATTCGATGGTTGCGCCTTCGGCAATACCCATCGCGGAGAGGTCAAAAGCGTTCAGGAAATGCCCGGTGTCTTCGGGGTCCAGTTCACCCACGGTACCCTTATCCTCGATGCCCTCAAAAGCCTCCGGTGGCTCATAGTAAAAATTCGTCGGCTCTGCCCCGGAGGGTTTGACCACGATCAGGTAGTATTCCGCGCCCGCCCAAGAACCAGCCTCGGCAATTACCAGATCGGGGCCGGGCAGATTCAAAAGGAATTTGGCTGTCCACCCCACCCGAAGTCCCGGTCGGGGTTCGACTCCACCGGCTGTGCCATCGGCAATATCGACTGCCTGACCGGGTACACCGCTCAAGAGACTGCCCACTGCATGGGCCAAATCCACCTCTTCATAGGTGGGTGGGGTGAGGGTATCAAAGGTGTTTGTGCCCGAATGCCCCCCTACAGGCTCCACCAAATCAGCGCTTAGGGTCGGGTCAAAGGGAGTGCCGCCGGGATTAAAGACGATGGGCGCATTCGAGGGTAAAGGTAGGGGATCAGCGCTGGCCACCCCACCTAGACCAGCGGCACTAGCAGCCCATAACGCTGCTCCAAGGACGATGATCAAGCACACTTTAGACTTCATTGAATCCGATTCTCCTCAAAGCCAAAAATAACCTACACATAATGAGGAAATATTACCTTACCCTGAAAGCGTTCGCCCATCACTTTTAAAGGCCGTAAGATTCCAGCGGGTGGGGCAGATTTCGTCGATCTCATCCCCCCCAATCACCTGTTTTAGGAGTACAATCGAAAAAGGTGCGTGACTTCGGGGTTTAATCTTCTCGCTGGAGCAGTGCATCCATGAACGACATCGGACGCTTTTATTATCAGAGTTTCCTCCACATTTACCTCGGTCTGGGACAAAGCGCGGTTTTGGTGATTGCGCTTTTTGCAGTAGTGATGCGCCTGATTTTCTTTAGTTTTGATCGTCAGGCGATGGCCGTGAACCGCAGACGGGTTGAAGCTGATCGGGAACTGCTTCGGCGCACACAAGCCTATCGTTTTAGCAATGAACGGGTCTTGCAGGAGCGCGGAACCCTCTATCAGCGCTATATGGTCAATCTGGATATCCTGATCAACTGGGTGTTTATCCAGTTCTGCATCCTCTCCGTAGGTGCGGCGGTTTTTGGCTATTGGGGCAAACTTGTGCCCCTGCGCCCTGATCTGAACCTCCTCACCTTACCATGGCAAGGTCTGACCGTGCCCAACCCTCAGGTTTTGTGGCTGAACCTGAACACCCCTGATCCGATGGGATGGCCCATGCCCCTGATCGTGTTTGGGATTTCCTTCCTTCAACGAGGGGTAGTGCTTCAGGGCAAACCGGGTCAATTCACCCCATGGTCAATGCCCTTCATCATGGGCATAGCGACCTTCAACCTGCCATCGGGGGCGTCGCTGCTGTGGTGCTGCCTGATGATCACCGATATTGTCTTGCTGACCGCTGAAGGACTTTTCAACCGCGGGGTCTCTCTTCAGGTGCTGCCCAAAGGGCTGCTTCAGCAGGTGCCCAACCCCCTCACTCTGATCAACCCACGAGGACGCCGGCGACGACAGGTGAAGCGGGCTATTGCACAGGGCGCAAAACTCCCCACAGTCCTCTTTGAGGTCACCTTGGCACGCATGTTCCACCCACCAACCCTGAATCACGAGGATGCCAAACTGTACTGCGAACTGCTCCTGAGGGATGCACGGGCCCTGACCAGAAACAAGGCCGCACCCGACGCGATCTCACTGCGCAAGCGGGCCCTTCATCATCTGGGGCAGTTAAACACCGGCGCAAACACCGATGTGAGCGCGATCTATCATGAACTGGGGCGCAAACAAGGGCAGTTTGGCAACAGTCCGAGTGCTATCGAATTGGCTATCCAAGGGTACTACTGTCCTCAAGGGACACGGGCTTCGCGGGCCAACTGCACCCTCCTGCTGATCCAGCATCAAGCCCTGAGTGCGGATGCCCAGAAGGTATATCAAGCGTTTACCCGTGACTACCCCGCATCCACGCCGGAATACCAAAACGTGATAAAAGCGCTGGCGCTGGCATGTGCGCTTGATCTGAAGCTTCCAGAGGCAAAACTGCGCGAACGTATTCCCTTCAATGAACTGGCCCTCAACGTCTTTGGGGCCGGGTGGGCAAAGCCTAATCTAGGACTGCTCCACCTTGCGATCAAAGATTCGGCGCGGGCGGAGCCATACCTTACACAAGCCCTCAGCGCCGCCCCAACGGATGCCAATGCAGCCTTTGGGCTGGCCTTGATTCAGATGCGCCAACAGCAGTGGGATGCCAGCAGCAGCACCTTGAAGCGGGCCACCCCAGCACGAGGCCCAGTCAATCCGGGTATACAGGCCCTGACTCGGCTTCGGGAAGCGCTCATGTGGCTTAATGCTGTGCCCACAGCCACCACCCCGTCCAATCAGATTCAGTTCTGGCGCACTGGACTTCAAGCGCAGTTCAACCTCCGCCCCCTAGCTCAACAGGAACTCAACTTTGTGATGGGACGGCTGGAGGCCATCTGGGGTGACTGGAAAGCCGCCGGGACGCTTTTGGAAGCTGCCTATAATGGGGATAAACTCAACACCCCCATACGCTACCACTACCTCAACTACCTGCAAATCAACGGGGAGTGGCAAAAGGCACGTGCGGTGCTGCCAACTGTGCCCGCAGGGGCGGCCGAACTGGCTTGTCTTCACCTGAAGCAGTCCCCACTCGCGGCGCAGATCAATCCCGGCCCCGCCGAAACCCTACCACGAGCCAAAAAGCATCTGCTTCAGGGGCGGTCGGAGGAGATCACCCCCTTACCCAGTGGATTCCGCTTTGCCTCCCCAGAGCAGTCCCATGAATGGGCACGCATTTGGATTAGCGCTTTGATCAGCCGAGGGGATGTGCTGAACGCACGTCACAGCCTTACTTCGGATGCCGGAGCGCGCTTGATGAAGCCCGAACGTTGGTTATTTGAGGCTTCGCTCCATTGGATCGAAGGTAACCTCATTCAGGCCCAGAAGGTTGCAGCCGAGATCTTGACCTCAACCCCTCAGTTTGACAGTGCGCTGCGTCTTGCGGGAGCACTGGCCGAGGCAAGAAATGATCCTAAAGCGGCAGTGCAGTATTGGGGATCGCTTCAAAGAGTGCTGCCCAACCCCGATCCTGATCTGCCCCTGCGCGAGGTCCTGATGCACTGGCGGGCTGGCAATCTTAATCAGGCCTTGGCGCTCCTGAATAAACTCGAAAAGAGCCATGTTGGGACTGCCCTGATCCCTCAGGCGATTGTGTGGCAGGGACGCATCCTGCTTCAGGAAAAAGCTTATGCCAAAGCCCGTCCAGTCTTTGAGCGCGCCCAATCCTTAAATATTCCTGAGGCGGAATGGTACTTGTGGCTGTGCACTGCCCTCGAACAACGTGATCCCAAAAAAGGCTGGGGCGCAACCAAAGCCGTCGCTTTATTGGGAGCGCTCCCCGGAGGGATTGAAGGGCTGAATGAGATACCCCTCCCAGAAGTGGCCTCGATAGCGGCGTTAGTTGCGGTAGAAAGTGCCCATCCCAACGAGATGCTGATCGGACTGACCCACCTTGTGCAGCAGGTCAAGACCGGGGAAGGTATACCTCCGAATCAGCGCGAAAACCTGACCGAAGCCCTGTGGCGCTGCGCCCTCAGCTTCAGCACCCAGAAGCATACCACTGCTCTGCTCAAGCTCGTGGGCGAAGTCGAAAGCCGTATGCCTTCGCTTAAGGACACTTGTGAACAGTTGATAGACGTGATCAATGCGGGCATATTGGCGCGTCTGCTCAAGGATAACAAACCTAAGGCAACTGCCCTCAAACAGATCGAATCCATGCTCAAAGCCGCGCCGGATCTGCCTGTGCCCCGGTTAGCGCAGCTAAAGGTTCGGGTTCTTAATAGCGAGATCACCCCAGAGGAAGCCCATCAAGCCTTGATCGCCCCCGAAAACCAACGCTGGGTGGCACAAGCACTGGATGCAGCCATTCGTTCTGAAGCCACCGAACCGACTTCAGGGTTCAGCATCCCACAGGGGTTGGTCGCATTCTTGACCACCCATCAGGGGACTTTACAGGATTTTCCCGGAACCCTGAGATTGATCCTGCCTCTGTTGTCGGCTGATCTCTCCTTATGTTCTGAGGGGGCACTTTGCGCTGCACTCGCCAAACTCCATGCGGAAGCGCTGGAATTGTTCCAGACGGACGAGGGATGGGGCACAGCACCTGTATCAACATCCCTGCTCGCCCATTATGCCTGTCACGCGGCGGTGGAAATGACCTCAACCT
The DNA here is from genome assembly GCA_014879835.1 of Anaerolinea sp. Taxonomy (GTDB): domain Bacteria; phylum Chloroflexota; class Anaerolineae; order Aggregatilineales; family UBA2796; genus UBA2796. Next base: position 11,212 of record JACSRJ010000097.1, on the reverse strand, counting down.
CCGATGGGCGTGGTTCTGATGTGACCAGCGCACAGCGATACTTGGCGCTGGCAGTGGAGCTAAATCAGGAGGCAAACTCATGAGCAGTCCAGTCCATGTCCCCCCTGACCTGATCACCGATGCACAAAAGCATCTGGAGCGTGTTCAGACCCTCGGCCACATTATCGTGCAGGTGCGGGGCAAAGCGCCTGCGACCATGCCCCATGGTGGGCGTTACCATTTTTTGTGGCAGGCCCTGACGGCCGTTCCCACAGACAAACCGATCCTTTCCCTGAGCGGAAAAGCGTTTGAGACATGGTGGGATTCGTGGAGCAAATCTCATGTTCAAGACAAAACGCAGGGCGCGGCTTTTTTGCACGGACTGAGTTTGATGCACTGGGAATGGGCCCTCGAAGGAGACTCCGAAGGGGATTCGGCCCTTGCCGGACGCCATTATGCCCTTGCAGGATACTATTGGCGTCAACTTTTAGCGCGTGGTGAGTACTGGGAATCATTCAGTGCTGCGCAGCGTCACCCTCAGGGAGCCAGCTTTGGGCAAAAACTGCGAGAGCGTATTGGGCAGATGATTATCAACCATCACTTTGAGGCTTTCAAATTTGCACATCGCAGCGGTGGCGCGCCTCAAATGCTCAAAACGCATCTGCAAGGTTTGTATCCATGGACAGAGAACCCCAAGCCAGCCATGCTTAAGAGCGCTATCAGTGGTTTTAAGGGTGATCAGGAACTGCTTCAGGGGCTGGACGTTTACAGCGAATCGCTGTTTAAAGAATGGCTTCAAAGTTTCCTCGATGAGGCCAAGAAAATTTTGGATGATCCCAACCATCTGGCGAAAGGGATGCGCAAAAACTATGAGGGAGCAATCAAAAGCCTTGATCCCCTCCTGAATTTAGCCCCGCACAATCCTCGATTGTTTAAGGATGTTCTGCTCTTTGTGGTTGAACAAGTCAACTTATGGGGTCAAGACTACCTGATGCAAGAGGACGAAAACCACGCGGATCAGTTGGTCAATCGATATGCCACATGGGTTGATCTGCTCGCTTCGATCTGTACCCCGCCCGCCCCTGACATGCCCGTGTTGGGCGATGCGGATACCCTCGCCACGGCCTATTTGTTCCGGGCGCGTATGGCTTCCGACGTGAACAAAGGCGCAGAAGCGGCCAGAGAAGCCCTTCGCTGGAACCGCCATGCGCCCGATCTGGAATTTCAGGTCACAGTACAGGCGGTGCTGCGTGAGGCCGATCAGCTTACCCGCGCATTCCTTGACTATCAAGGACGCCGGGATATTTTGGAGATGGATGCCCAGATCAACCATATTCTTGAACTGCTCACTCGGGCCCGCGATCTGACCGCTGAAGCCTGTCGTAAAGACCCCTCCAATTATGTGATCCGCGACAACCTAACTCAACTGGAGCGGGAGATCAGAGAGCGCCCCAATTATTTACGGGCACACGCTGTCAGAAGCATGTTTGGAAGGCGTTAACACTTGTTGTAGGGTATCGTTGAAGGAGTGAAGGTGCTATGAGCGCCAACCCAGAGAATCCATTTGCTTTGTTGAAGCTGCCCACCACCTGCACCAAAGAAGCGGTGATTGAAAAGGGTGAGGAGATGCTTCACGAAATGCACCATGATCCCGACAGTCAAGCGGCGATCCGGCAGGCGGTGCAGCAGATCGTGACCCATCCCGACGAACGGGCTTTGTACGCTGCGCTGGAGATACCCGATACCGACTATGAACCTTATGATCATGAGTGGGATCGGTTTGCGCGCCGCTTCCGACGCAGCCCCATCACCCCGGAGATGATCCGCCCGCTGGCGGAGATGTTCATTGAGGAGCAGCTCCACCCGGATCAGCTTTTGAGTCTGCTTGGGCCCTTGCTCAAAGCCAACCGACCGGGCCCTTCAAGCGTGCTGCTTCCTGACGCGCCCGCCGTTGAATCGCCCCCACCACTGCGCCCCGGTGATCTCTTTCGAGGATAAGTAAATTAGGAAAAGACGCATGGAAAAAGATAAATTTACCCACCTTCTGAGTGTCCATACGGCCCGTGAACTGCCGCCCAACTACACCCTGCTTTCACCCGCCGCGGAGGTGGCAGCGCTGCTCAAAGACCATGCCCGCGAGAAGCAGGCATGGGTCAACACTTCTGCTCAGGAAGGACATAAACAAGATCAACTGCTGGGGGCGCTCACGGCGCTGGTCTTCCAACTGGAGGAGGCAGTCAACCGTGCCCGAACGCCCATGGTAGAGCGCGAACTCAAACGGGAACACCAAGAACTGCGCCTGATCAAGGATCAGATTGTGGATCTGCTCAAAGGGGCGGGCTTCACGTGGCGCAATCCTCAGGGAGAACGTTTTGAGGGCGATCTACCCGATCAGGTGAGCGTTGATGGCTGGCGGCATGGGCCCCAGTTCGCCGAAACCGTGATCGCACAGGTGCGCGAACCGATCATCCACAAGGGCGATCAGGTGGTGCGCGAGGGCAAAGTCACGGTAGGCGCACCCGCCCCCACCGAAAGCGACTCTGAAGCCGCTCAGGAGGCTTCCAAAGGTTAAGTGATTCTCTCCGGTTTTTCAGGGCGCGCAGCCCTTTTGATCAGCTTGCGAAGGAAGTGATCATGAAAATCAGCAAAGGGATCGGGATCGATCTCGGCACCACCAACAGCGCCGTTGCGATCATGGACCTGACCGACTCCGAGATCATCATGTACGAAGACAGACATCGCAGCAAAACCACCCCTTCATGTGTGTGGTATGACTCCCGCAAAAAAGAGATCGTGGTGGGCAAACATGCCTTCAATCGACGGGGCAGCTCTCCCGAACCGATCACTTCGATCAAACGCAAGATGGGCACCAGTCAGACCGTCCGTTTGGGGGATCGGGACTTTACCCCGGAGCAGGTTTCGACAGAGATCCTCAAAGAACTAAAACGTCAGATTGAGGGCAAACTGAACGAACTGGCCACCCCGGAGGTAAGCTACGTGGTGGATCGGGCGATCATCACTATCCCGGCCTACTTCAAACAGCCGGCCATCGAGGCCACCCGTGAAGCCGGGATCATGGCGGGGTTGGAGGTGATCGAGCTGCTCCATGAACCCACTGCGGCGGCTATTCACTATGCTTATACCCATCATCTGACCAATGACTGTACCTTTTTGGTCTTTGACCCCGGCGGCGGCACCTTCGACGTCTCAATTTTGCGTCAGACCGCTGGCGCGCCTCAAGTCTTGGGCATCAGCGGCGACACCTTCCTCGGCGGGGATGATCTGGATAAACGCCTTGCGGAACTGATCCGCCAGCGCTTGATGGCAGACCCAGAAAGCGATTATGACCTCAATTTAGACCTTGAACATGACGCCGAAGACCGGCTGCGTTATACCCAGTTGGTGATGGTCGCAGAAGGGGTCAAGATCAATCTGACCGATCAGCCCTCGATGCTGCTGCGCAACACCACCTCCATCACCGATAAAAACAACCAGCGGGTCAACATCGAGATGACCATTGAACGTGATGAGTTTGAGGACTGCGTGCGCGACCTCATCGAGAAGATGATCCCCAAATGCTGGGAGGCCATGGCAAAGGCTCACAAAAAAGCGGGGATCAGCCTCAAGGACATTGATTACATTCTGCTGGTTGGGGGCACCAGTTACGTGCCACTGGTACAGCAGACCGCGCGTGAGAACTTCTGTCAGATGGCCAACGCCCCCAAGCTGACCTCCGCCCAGATCGACAAAATCCTTGAGCAGATCGTGGAAGAACACCGTGACACCGCCCGCGCCCTGATGGAGCGGGGGGAACGGGCGCGCTGTACCGAACCCACCTTTGAATCGCCTGACACCTGTAATGCGCGGGGCGCGGCCATCCGAGCGGCCCTCAGCGGTGGGGTGATCATGTACAACGATGAAGAAACGGTGCGGATTCTGTTCCGGGGGCAGGGCGCAACCGCTCAGGATCAAGCGACCATTCAGGGGCGGGTCGAAACCCGCCATCGGGATGGCTCGTGGCAGCCCCTCAATGATGGGCGGGTGGTGGTCGAACTGCCTGAAGCCCACTACCAAGAAGAAGACGACCTAGATCGCGGTGGAGGTTTCCGCTTTAAGGGGGTGCCGCTTCAAACCGGCGCGGTAAACCAATTTGCGATCCGGGTGTATGATGCGCCCAATAACCTGCTGGCCACGCTGGGCAAACCTATCCTCCAAGGTGAGGAGGTGCGCAGTCTGGGCAAGGACATCATCCGACCGGGGGTCATGCCCACCCCCATCCGAATCGAAGGCAAGATCAAGGGGCGGATCGGTAGAAAAGACCTGATTCCTGAGATGGAACCGCTGCCCTACGAGGCGTCCTTTGTTTTCTTTCTGGACGAGAATCCGGGCTACATCAAGATACCTCTTTATCAGGGCAGCACCTTGATCAAAGAGATTCATGTGGACATTGATCCTAACCTCCCCCCCGGAACCAACATCGACTTCCGAATCACCGTGGATGAGAAGGCCTACATTGTCTGCAAGGGCAAGATCGGTGAGCACGAGTTCGCCGTAGACATTGAGTCGCCCAAAAAGCAGACCCCTACGCCCACGCAGATCGCGGACAAGATGCGCGAGTTTGAGGAGGCCCTCACCTACCACAGCCGGGGCGAACAAGCGGCTCTACGGGCGGAGATGCGCCACTACACCCAAGACTATGATGATGCTCGTCAGGGCAACGATGAAGCCAAGATGATCGCCGTATTTGAAGAGATCGGGCAGGTGGTTGAAAAGGCGAAAGTCCCCATCGCGGAACTGGAACCGCCCAAAGCCGAGTTTGATGAACTGGTGGCGGAGTGCCTGCGTATGGCCCAGCATCTGGCGCAGGTCAACGCCAATATTCAGGTGGAGGAGATCGAGCGCAATATCCGAGTCCAACAGGACGTGGGCAACCGTGCGGCTCAGGCCCACGACCAGCAGACCTATGGGCAGGCCTTTGGGATGCTGGTGCAGTATGGGCGGGGCATGATGGCCGAGATCGAGAAACTGGAAAACGCCGGCCGCAGCCCCTCCCGCCAAGAGGTGGACCCCGTGACTAGAGCGCGAGGCGCGGTGGAACACTTCCGAGGGGTCTGTGCCCAGCTTGTGCCCTACGCCCAAAGCTGTGCCCGTGAACTGGAGCAGGCAGCCAGTGCCGAGAAGGGCGATCCCAGCCGTGCCCAAGGGCTGCGGCGTCAATCCCAGACAGCCCTTGAACTGGCCCGGCGCATCGGTGAAATCGAATATGATCTACGTCGGATGCAGCCACAGATCATGACCGATCCAACCGAGGTGCTGCGGCGCTGCCAAGCACACTCTGGCGATCTGGAGGGCATCTACAACCGCCTTGAAGGGTTCATGAGGGCCACAGCGCGTAAAGGCCCCATGCCTGATGTGGGCAAGATTCGTTTGGATTAAGGGTGGCACCAGCGAGACAGCGATCAAAGATCATGAATATCAAATGTCCAATCCCTGATTGTGGCTGTGAGAATCCCTCAGAATCGGCCCGCTGCCAGCGCTGCGGGGCGAACTTGCAGGCCTACAGCCGCCTGCTTTTTCTGCCCGATTACCTTTTTAATCGCGGCTTGAATCATGCCCAGCGGGGCGAACTTGCGCAGGCCGAAAGCGCTTTACAAGCCGCACTGGCCTTTAACCCTAAAGATGGGGAAACCCTGCTGCTGCTGGCAGCGGTTCAGAGCGCGGCGGGCAATCCGGCCGCACCGCTTACCCTTACTCAGGCAGATCAGGTGGTGGGCGAAGGCGCACTGTGGAAAACGCAGATCGGGGCCCTCAAAACGCTCCTTGAGGAGGTCCAGAATCCACCGCTGAGCGCCCACGCTGCGGCCCAAATGAAAGCGCGGGCGCAGCAGATCGCCCAGAAGCGCAAAAAACACAAAGGTAAAGGTTGAGGCTTTTGCCGCCCCTTATTCCCCCTCAATGCCGTGCGGATTGGGGGGGAATGGCGGCACTGCGAAGCAAGAACGCGGGAAACCTCACCTAATCCAATGGGGCATAGGGCAGCCTGAAGCTGAACTCACTGCCCTCACCGGGGATGCTGCGCACCTCGATCTCGATGCCCAGACTATCAAGGATCACTTTGACGACCGCCAACCCAACCCCAACCCCCCCATAGGGACGGGTTGAACTGGGATCGATCATGTAGAACTCTTCAAAGATGGTGCGGAGCAGCTCAGGGTCAATGCCGATGCCCCAATCGATCACAGCTACTCGCACCCCATCATTTTCCGGCACAGCCACAATACGCACAGGTTGGCCTTCGGGGCTGAATTTGAGCGCATTTTCGGCCAACTGGTACAGCACCTGCCCGATCCCATTACGATCTGCCTGCACCAAAGGCAGTTTCTCGGATATTTGAACCTCAATCTGGCTCACTTTTTTGGCCGCAGTCCATGAACGCCCAAGCTGACGGAGGGCCGTATTAGCCGCATCGATCACCCGGAATGGTTCTGATTTAAACGAGAAGGCGGCCGCCAACTGGGCGATGTTCTGAACAATGCCCTCTAACCGCGAGACCGCCTGAGTAGCATAGTCGAGGAACTTGTAAAAGCGCTCTAGTTCAGGGGCGTCACGCATTTCGACATCGAGCATGGTGATCGCGCTTTTCATCTGAAGCAGCGGTGTCTTGATCTCGTGCATCACGTTTTCTTTGATGCTTCGTTTGAGAACCCCAATATCACGCGATTCCCGCCGGAGTATCTCCAACTCCGCTTGCTGCGCCTCTAGGGCGAGTTCGAGTTCGCGGTTGTGACTCTCAAGGGCAAGAATACGTTCATGAAGTTGAACAAGCGTCTCAACCCGGTGGCGAATTTCGGCTTCTCGTGGAGGAAGTGGAGCGACATCGTCCGCGCCTGCCTTCACCGCCCCATCGAGGGCGTCTGGATCGGCCAAAATCAAGACAGGCAAGTCATCAAAGCGGCGTTTGATCTGGCGGCACAACTTTCGATGGTGATCGCTGGCGCTCAGGATAGCCAGCGCGGGACGGCTGTGTTCGATCTCCCGAAGGACGGAACCGTCAGGGACAAGCTGCACCTGATAACTCAGGGGACGCCGCGTCAGCATATGTGCCACAGCCTCCGCAAACTGCGCACTGTCCGCAACCATAATGTGACGTCGAATATTTAAGGCCATGAATCTGAAGACGTCCCCTGCCGCAAATGGAGCAACCTTGATCATTGTACACTTGGGGATCGTAGATGCGCTATCATTTGAGCGGGATTCTAGCCGAATTAGTACCTAAAATTAGCCATTTTCTTGTGGTACAATCCCCAGCTAGGGTTATCGGCTCCTCACCGATTTATGTCACGGTGACTGTTATTTAAGGAGATTATTCCCGTGTCCAACACGCCTAACGCATCACCTACAGTGATCCGACTGCCTCAGGCAGCCCTTATTTTTGTATTATTGATCACCGCATTGGGGGCGCTGCTGATGGTATCCAACAACATCGATCCCAAAGCAGGGGTACGGGCTTCCTTTACGGCCACACCCTCACCAACCCCGGATTTGTATTCCGATGCGCAGTATACCGCGTGGAAAAGCCCAGATGGGGTTCTCGAATTAGAGCATCCGTCTTCGTGGCAGACACGCGCTAACCAGCAGATCAGCCCTTTCCAGTATGTGATCGCCTCACCTGAATCCACCGGCACAGGGTTTGTGCTTCTGGCCCTGCCTATCAGCCAGTTGGGACAGACCGGACTGGCCCCAAATGCCTCTCTTGAGGAGGTGATGAAGGTCGTTTTTGCGGACACCACCAGCGAAGACCTCAAACCCACCACTATCGGCAGCCTGTCGGGGTTGGCCTTATTACAGACCGATACCGCCCAGAACTTTCAGCGCGAGTGGCGTTTTGTGAAACTTGACGATCAGAATCTGTTGATCCTGCAATCTTTGGCGGAGCCGTCCAACTGGGAAAAGATGCAGCCTATCGCAGACCGGGTAGCCGCATCGATTAAGGTGAATGCCAGCGCCGTTGTCAGCCAATTGAACGCCGCTTTTACGCCCGAAACACCTGTCCCAAGTGTTGAGGCCACGGCTGCCCCAGCATCGACTCCCATATCCGAACCCACCGCTGAACCTACGGCGGTTCCCACCCAGTCGAATTGAGGGTTATGATCACCCGACTGCTGAGAAACGTATGTGGAGGAATGGAATTGTGAGCATCAATCAGACCGGGCGAAAGTTACTATTTGCGGCTGTGGCTGTAGCGCTGGCGTTGGGCGCGCTGCATGTTGGGGTACAGGCGCAGGGCACAGAACTGCTGAGCAACACCACTTTTGACTCTTATGCAGGCACAGGCGGTAACAATGTGGTGCCTACGGGGTGGACTCTAACCGCCTCCATCCCCGTCTCGTCCGCTAGACAGGAATGGGTCTTTAATGAGTTTCCCGGTTTTGGAGCCTCGTGGGAAGTGAGCACATCCAAAGCCACCTTCACCATGATCGCCCGCCAGTTTGTGCCGGGGATTCGAGCGGGTACAAACCTGCGCTTTTCGGTGTACTCTAACCAGTTCACTTGTAACAAAGAAACCTCGTGCATTGAAGGCAATATCGGCTATCGGATTTCGGATACCAGTTCCGGGGCCCAAACCCGCATCGGGGTTGATCCCACTGGGGCCCAAGACCCCAATGCCTCAACCGTGATCTGGTCAAACTTCATTCAGCCGTGGGATCGCTTTGAGCAGGCGATCATCGACTTTCAGGCTAAGAGTGATAATGGGGTGACCCTGTATTTGTACTCCAGCCAAAGTGTGCCCATGCTGCTCAACAAAGTCTACTGGGATAATGCCAGTCTAAGCGTTTTGGGTGCAGGGCAGATCGTACCGGGGGCAACCGAAGTACCCAAGGTGGTGCCATTTGTGACCCCGCAGGGGCAGCAGCCTGATGGCAGCATCGTCCATGTGGTACGCTCAGGGGATACCCTTGCCTCGATTGCGGTGGCTTACAAGATCACCGTAGATGAACTGCGCAAGCTGAACAACATCCCACCCGATGAGTATGTGATCCGTATCGGCCAGAAGTTGATCATCCGGGCGGCCACGGTGCCGGGACCGGCGATCACTTATATCATTGTGACTGCCACCTATACCCCCGGCCCGGGGACGGTCTTCCCAACGGGAACTGCGACCTTCACCGCAACGCCCACAAGGAAGCCTGATACCTCGATCATCATTATCACCCTTGCACCTACCGTCACCCCGTGAGCAAAGGACGTCACCTGCCACGGTGAATCAAGGATGATCGAACAAATCGAGTGGCTTGGACATGCCAGCTTTCGCATTCAAGGATCGCCTGTATTCTACATCGATCCTTGGAAGATCGTTCGAGATTCTCTTCGTGCAGAGGTGATCCTTATCAGCCACGATCACTATGATCACTGCTCTCCCGGAGATGTGGATAAGCTCCGGGAGTCCGAGACTCAGGTGATTGTGAGTGCTGCTTCAGCAGCTTTGATCCCCGATGCGGTGGTGCTTCGCCCGTGGCAGATCATGACTTTCGGGCGCACCTGCCTCAAAGCCATCCCCGCTTACAACGAGGCCCATCCCCAATCGCGGGAAGGACTGGGCTTTTTGATCTCCATCGGTTTTTATGATCTCTACTACGCGGGGGACACTGGTCTGATCCCCGAAATGGACATGCTCAAACCGGACATTGCGATCCTGCCCATCAGCGGCAAACACACCATGAATATCGGAGAGGCGGTTCAGGCCGTCCAGCGGATGCGCCCTCGTTGGGTGATCCCCAGCCATTGGGGCACTGCCGGTGAAGGGGCGTCCGTGGCCGATGCCAGAGACTTCGCCAACGCTCTCAAGGGAATCAGCGAAGTTATCCTGCCCGAACAAGGCTGACCAACTCAGGACTCAGACACTACCCCATCACCCATTTGTGCAACTTACCCAATTGAACTTGTCGGAATTTATGTGATATGCTTCTCCCCATGTTGAAAGATCACTTCCTCACCCTGTCTGCTGTGATGTCCTGCTCTGCCATGTGCATGATGCCCATGTGCTGCATGATGTCCTGCCCAGAGCAAGGATCAGGAAGGTGACGACTCAGCCCTGACGCAAGCGCGCAAAGGTTATCCGAGGTCAGCCATCCTGGTTGACCTCTTTTTTTGTCTTAGCCAAGACTTTTGTGTGCAGTCCTTCATATTCACAGGTTTCCAGAACAGAGAGGATCGTCCCAACCATGTCCAATACCAACGGCAACGGTACAAACGGCGTAGAAAAGCACGAACTGAGGTTTAATACTCTCGCGCTTCATGCAGGCTACACCCCTGATCCCACGACAGGGGCGCGGGCCGTACCCATCTACCAAACCACCAGCTACCAGTTTAAGGATACCGATCACGCCGCGGCCCTGTTTGCCTTGCAGCAACCCGGAAATATCTACACCCGCATCATGAACCCCACCACCGACGTTTTTGAACAGCGTCTGGCGGCCCTTGAAGGGGGGATCGGGGCGCTGGCAACCGCTTCGGGACAGTTTGCGGAGACGCTGGCGATCCTCACCCTCGCCAACAGCGGGGACGAGATCATTTCCTCTGCGGCCCTCTATGGGGGCACTTATACCCTCTTTTCGCAGTCGCTCAAGCGGTTGGGAATCACGGTGCGCTTTGTAGAGAGCGACGATCCATCCGCGTTTGAGGCCATCATCAATGACAAAACCAAAGCGATCTATCTGGAAACCATCGGCAACCCCAAGCTGGAAATCCCCGATTTTGAAGGAATCACCCGGGTGGCCCATAAGCATGGTGTCCCGGTGATTGTCGATAATACCTTTGGCACTCCCTACTTGATCCGCCCCTTTGAGTATGGGGTTGATATTGTGGTGCACTCAACCACCAAATGGATCGGAGGGCATGGCTTGAGCATCGGTGGCGCGATTGTGGACAGCGGCAACTTTGACTGGAAGGCGAGCGGCCGCCACCCCGGTATAGTGGAGCCGGAACCGGCTTATCATGGCGCAGTGCTGGCAGATGTGGCAGGCCCGGCGGCGTTCATCATCCGGGCGCGGGTGGTCGGGCTGCGTGATTTTGGCGGTTCGCAGGCACCCTTTAACAGTTTCCTGAATCTGATCGGGCTGGAGACCCTACCCTTGCGGGTGCAGCGGCACGTGGATAACGCCCTTGCGGTGGCCAAGTTCCTAGAAGCCCACCCTGCGGTGTCGTGGGTCAACTATCCCGGCTTGCCCAGCCA
>JACSRJ010000121.1 GCA_014879835.1 Anaerolinea sp. | reverse complement strand
GCGAGCAACGTTGCTCGCCCTCAGCGCCATTGCGCGCTCAATTATACGCGATCTGGCAAGAATTGTCCCTGTTATCCCCAGATTATTTGCCGACACTCACCTTGAAGATCAGGGTCACTACATCATCGGAACGCGGGCCCGTGACCACATAGGTGATCAAGCTTCCCGGCTCGAACTCGTTCTGAACCCGCAGCAGGATATTGGGATCGGTGATGCTGGTGATGGTGAAGCCATACCCCCCCGCCACCAAATCAATGGCGCTGCTCGCATCCCCAAAGGAAATCGGATCATTCACGATGGGCGTCCCGTCCACCTGATTGTTCCACTTCACCCGGCCGACCTGAGGCGAAGCCTGAATCAACCGTGCGCGGGCATATCCGGGACGCGGACCTAAGAGATTATCGGGGAACATGATCAAGCTTGTGCCTGCAGGCAGATCCGCGATGATCGCCGTGAGTGCGTAGGCCCCCAGATTGAGATCACGGTTGATCAGGGGGGTATCGGTTTCGGGGTTTGCGCCCTTATTAAAGATCATGATTTGGTGCCTGCCGGGGAGCAGATTCACATAGTCGGTGCTGCCGCCCTTTGCCCAACCTTCAATGACCTTCGCCCCATCGAGGTACATATCCACTTCACCTGCCGTGGACGCATGAACAAAGCGGATAGGCACCACCCGCGTCACTCGGTAGCTGTAGGTGGCCAGCGTCCAATCATCTTTAGTTTTGTAGAATACCACCCCTGTGGTGCGTCCTTCACGCAGGCGCACATCAATGGCAGACATCAACTGCCCTGTGTCCGCCGTCGCTTTGAGACTTACATAGGCAGCCCCCAAATCAAAACTCTCCCGCGCACCTTGGGAAAGAGTCGCAAGGTTGGTACCATCGGCAAGGGCATAGGTGATTAGGGGTGCGCCTTCGGCAATATTGACCACCAACAGGCGTCCCTGCCCAACCCGAAGTGGTTCATAAGGCTCCTCAATGGCCTTGAGGGTCAAACCCGCTTCGTCTTTGGTCAGAGCCAACAGGAAACTTTGGTTGGGGGCGATGGTCAATTTGGTGGTGGTGAGTGGGGTTCGGCGCTGCCCCTGCGGATAGATTTCAACGTCGTACTCGCCGGGCGCGACCACCAGCGCGTAATTGGTCACCTGAGCCAAGCGCACCCCAATAAAGGCGTCTTCCTGATTAAAGACCACGTCCACATTGGGATGTTCATAACTGAAGTTGCCAAAACGAATCTGGTTTGTGCCATTTGCCAACAAAGTATCCGACTGGACAACCAGTTCGTTGACCTCTTTGCCCACTTCCCCGATCAAAAAGATGTCGTAGCGCTTTTCGCGCCGCAGTCCGACATTTCTGATAGTGAGCAGGGGATCGCTGGTCGTGCCGGCCGCGAAGGCTGTGAAGGTCATTGGCTCCGAGGGCAGCAGCACATAGTCACTGGCGGAGCCAAAGGCGATGTCCTCCGCGGTCACGATTTCGTCCTTACCGCGCAAGTCCACGTTGGGGCCACCCACGACCGCATTAAACATGCGCACCCGTACCAGTCCACGTACTACCGGTGACGAGTCATCCTTGAGCACTGCGGTTTGGAGCGCCATGAGGTTGTTATAGGCCACCACAGTCACAAAGTCGCCGTCCTGAAGATCAAGTTGGACGACAGCATTGTTGACTACCTGCCCACCCCGATGAAAACTGATCTCCTGCCGCCCAGAGGGCACTTCAAAATAACCAAAGGCCTCTCCTGTGGAGACATTTCGGGCAGCCAAGGCCCCATTCAGAAAAATGTTCAAATTCCCTGCATCAGGTGACGCATTGACCACTCGTATGAGCGCAGATCCTCCACCCTGCGCTAAAGCAGGTGTGACGGGCGCGGATACTGGAAGCAGCGTCAACATCAGCAGCAGCGCAATTATGGATCGGAGACGAAGTCGCATAGCAGCAATTCCTCCTGTGCTTGCAATTCGCGGGGACGATAATAACACCTTTTTAGTCCCGGCGTACAAAGACGGGATCATCCCGGTACAGATCGGTGATAATCCGGGCCGCCCAAAAGCGATCCCATGTGGTGCTGATGAAGGCTACGGCGTGGCGGGTAGGGTTGAGGATGGGCGGGATTTTGGGCTGAAAAGGATCAAGAGCAAAACGAAAATATAGCTGATCCGCACGCGGGTGATCACCCTCATCAGGGAGCAGGTCGCGCCGCCGTCGCAGTTCGTGTCCACGCACCCGCGCATAAAAATGTACCCCACTGTGGACGACGCCCATGGCTTTGTAAGCCCCACTCACAAAAAAGGCGAGGTAGACTGCATCCGTGGCCCGGGGTGCACGCTGGATTGGGATGCGATACCAGCCTTCGTCGCGCAGAGCCAGAAAATCACGCGCTCTACGCAGTACACAGACCAGCACCCGATCTTCTGGATACATCCCTGTCCAGCATCCTTAATCCTTAGGGTTTGCGCGCCACGATCAAACATTCAAAGGCGGTTTGCCATGGCAGCAGACGACGTCCCACCGCGCCTGCCAACTCCGCCAATGCTGAGGTCTGATAGTATCCCTTTGCCCGGAAGAATGGGGCTAACCCATAAAAGGTATAACTGTGAGAATAGGGTGCCGTGAGCAGCGGCTCAAAGCCAACCTTAGTCACAAAGCCCTTGAGAGCGTGATGATCATAGGTGGTCTCGTAGTATTCCGCCCGAGGCGGACGGTTTTTGACCCGCGCTGGGAACAAACGATCCGCAAAGGCCCGCAGCCCTTCTACGAAGTTTGGGTGGGGCACAGTCAGCACCAACACCCCACCGGGGTGCAGCACCCGAAAAGCCTCTTTTAGGGCGGCTTCCGGCCCCTGCTCAAAATGCTCCACCACCCCAAAAGATAGATACCCCCCGAAGGTGTTGGTTGGATAAGGCAGGTGATGCACATCCCCTAGATGCAGGATCAATTCTGGATGCTCAAGGCGGGTAGGGAGGAGCGCTTCTGGGGCGTAATCCAGACCCAACGCCTGATAGCCCCGTCCTTGAAGGTAGTGAACAATGTGCGCCGGGCCGCATCCGGCTTCGAGGATAGGCGCATCATGGGGCAAGTAAGGCAAATAGAGTTTTAGCAGGGCCTGTGCACGAGGGTAATCAAGGGTGGCCAGTTCGCGTTCAAAGTTAGTCGTGGCCCAGATGTCACGCCACGCCTGCCGGGTTTTTTGGTATTCGGGTTGGTGGTCAGTGGTTTGAACCATCAAGTTAGGTGTCTTTAGTGCCCATCATAAGCCACAGAATGTAACAGAGGCGCAGATCAGTGCGCCCCTGTCACTCGAATCAATCTGTAACCATGCCCTTAGTTGGACTTGGTCGGTTCCGCAGTCGGCTCCATGTCTTCGACCATCTTGCCGGTCAGAGGATCAATCATGTCCTCATCGAGCAGCATCTTGATCGCTTCCAGTTCGACCTTCAGGTCGGCGGAGAGCTTCTCATCAAAGTCATGGAAGGAGGCCAGACCGACTTTACCCAGATAATTGCCCGCAGGCGCTTTATCTTCAGAAACCAAGGTGGCGATCTCGATCACACCGTCCTTGATCAGCTTCATGGCGCTGGAGACAAGGCAGGAGTGGGCCGCGGGTACGGTCTCCCACTGGTCAGTGTCCACACCGATGCACCAAACTTCTTTGCCTGCGGTGGCGGCACGGGCCACTTCTTCGAGTGCACCGTTACCGGTCTTGCCGCCTGCGCCAAAGACCACATCGGCTTTGTTATCCATCGCCTGCTTGGCGGTGGCTGCGCCCCATTCGGGGTCGATGAAGGCTTTGTCCAGACCACCGGGGTGGTAGGTCGAAAGCAGGGAGATGTCGGGGTTGGCATAACGGGCACCGGCTTCATAACCTTCCTTGAAGGCTACCACAGGCGGAACCTGATCCGTGCCCAACACGGCGCCGATCACGCCAGTCTTGCTTAGACGGGCGGCGAGCACACCAGCAAGGAAGCCAGCCTTGGCTTCGGGGAAGATCAAACCCGTCACATTGGGTAATTCTTCAGCCTGAAACTGGTCAACACCGATGAAGTGAACATCGGGGTAGGTCTTGGCCGCTTCGATGGTGGCCGCACCCAACGCAAAACCGACGGTCACGATGATGTCATATTCCTGATCGGCAAAAGTGGCAATGTTGGTCGCATAGTCGTTAGGGTCTTTGGTCTCAATGTAATCGGCAGTGCCACCGAGGGCTTCAGCAGCGGCTTCCGCGCCTTCCCATGCGCTCTGGTTGAAGCTGCGATCATCCACCTGACCAACGTCCGTAACCAAACCGATTTTTAGCTCCTGAGCTTTCGCAGGGGTGGAAGCAATACCAACCACACCCAGCGCCATCATCATCACGAGGGCGAGAATGACGATACGTTTCATTTTGAGCTGCTCCGTTTACTTTTTTTGATTTAACAAAAACGATCCCGATATTCGTGAATCGTGTAGGGGTATCGTAGCACGGGGACAGTAGTTAAGCAAATCCTGAGAAGTCAAAAAAACTCCCTTTGATTGTGACCTTCATGCTCACAGTTGAGACCTCGTTCATCACCCCTCATATCTTTTCATATCTTTCAGGGGTAGGTTTTTAAGGCAGGTAAGATTCGCCCCCACGAGGTCGCCCGGCGCGTGCAGGCAACAATACCGGGGAGCCACACGGGGCTGCCCCTACAGACAGGGTATTTAAGGGAGGGGTTCTTGATGCCCCTCCCTTACCGCTTCAGGACGTGGACGGAGGAGAAACCGGGCGTTGGCGCGTTTTGGTTTTGGTTTTTTCCGCACCATCCTCAGATTTTTTGCCCTTGCTGTTCTTGACCGCTGGCTTCCGCACCGTTCGTGGTTTGCGGGGTGTTTTAGCAGGCGTTGGGACACCGGGTTCAAGGGCGGACTTGAGGACGTCATCCATGGTGTTTGCAAAAAGGATGTTCATCTCTGACAGCACCTTTTTGGGCACATGAACAAGGTCTTTTTGGTTACGTTCTGGCACAATCACGGTGCGGATGCCAGCCCGATGGGCTGCAAGAATTTTCTCCTTGATGCCCCCTACAGGCAGCACTCGTCCGCGCAGGGTGATCTCACCCGTCATGGCCACTTTGCTATAGGCTTTGCGCCCGGTGAAGGCGGAGATCAGTGCAGTGGCAATGGTGATCCCGGCAGAAGGTCCATCTTTATGCACCGCCGCCTCTGGCAGATGGACGTGAATATCGGTCTTATCGAAACGTGCCTCTTTGATCCCCAAGTCTTTAGCCCGACTGCGGGTATAACTCATTGAGGCCTGAATCGATTCCTGCATCACATCACCAAGCTGACCGGTGAGGGTGAGGGTGCCTTTGCCATTCATAAGGGTGATCTCAACAGGCATGATGTCCCCGCCGCCTTCCGTCCAAGCCACGCCCGTGACCACCCCTACCTGATCCGTTTCTTCAACCCTGCTTTCAAGGAACTCCGGCGGCCCTAGATACTTTTCGAGGCTTTCCGGTTTGATCTTTTTGGGGTAGCGCTGTCCTTCAGCCACCTTTCGGGCTAATTTGCGGCAGACATTGGCGATCTGGCGCTCAAGGTTGCGCACCCCTGCCTCATAGGTGTACTCACGGATGATGGCCCGGATCGTTGCGTCCTCAAAGTGGATCGTTTTGTCCAACAGCCCATGCTGCTCAAACTGACGGGTAAGCAAAAAGCGGTTGGTAATCTCCATCTTCTCTTCTTCGGTGTACCCAGAAAACTCAATCACTTCCATCCGATCCAGCAGCGCTGAGGGGATCGGATCAAGCGAGTTGGCCGTAGTCACAAACAGCACTTTAGAGAGATCATAGGACACTTCTAGATAGTGATCCGAGAAGGCGTGATTCTGTTCCGGGTCTAACACTTCCAGCAGGGCCGAGGAAGGGTCACCTCGGAAATCCTGTCCCAACTTATCGATCTCATCCAACATAAAGACTGGGTTGATCTTTCCGGCGCGGCGCATGGTTTGGATGATCCGCCCCGGCATGGCCCCAATATAAGTGCGGCGATGCCCTCGAATCTCGGCTTCATCACGCACCCCACCAAGGCTTACCCGCACAAATTCACGCCCTAAGGCCTTGGCGATACTGCGTCCTAAAGAGGTCTTGCCCGTCCCCGGAGGCCCCACAAAACACAGGATCGGGCTGCGCATCTTGTCAGAGGCAAGCTTACGCACCGCAATATGTTCGAGGATGCGTTCTTTAGCCCGGGGCAGCCCAAAGTGCTCTGCCTCCAAGACCGAGGCCGCATGGTCAATATCGAGGTTATCGTCAGTGTGTTTTACCCATGGCAGTTCGATCAGCCAGTCGATGTAGGTGCGCACAATGCCCACCTCTGGTGACATTGAAGGCATGGCCGCGAGGCGATCCAGTTCCTTTTCAGCGCGGGCGCGGATTTCAGAAGGCATCGCAGACTGCTCCAATTTTGCCCGCAGTTCTTCCACGTCCTGCTGAAAGGGATCACCCTCACTCAGTTCGCTTTGGATCACCCGCATCTGTTCACGCAGGTAGGCTTCACGCTGGCTGCGATCTACCTCCATCTGTACCTGTGTGCTGATCTCCTCCTCAATTTCGAGCATGTTTAACTCACGGCCGAGGATGCCGCTCACATATTGCAGGCGCCCTACCGGATCAAAACGCTCCAAAAAGTCCTGACGTTCGTCAAGGCTCAGATTAAGGGTAGAGCCGATCAAGTCCGCCAGCCAACCGGGCTGATCGATGTTCATGGCATAGATGAGGGCTTCTTCGGGCAGGGTGCGGTTCAACTGCACCACCCGTTCAAACAGGGCAGTGGCAGCACGCATTAATCCGCTGACCTCGCGGGAGCGGCTGGTTCGTTCAACCACCGGACGGGCTTTGACCCGAATCTGATTTTCAGTGGGGATGAACTCCACAATCTCCACCCGCCGTCGTCCCTGCGCCAAAACACTGATCGAATCGTCGGGCATTTTCATCAGCCGCCCAATGGCGATCTCGGTGCCCACCCGGAACAAATCATCCGGGGTGGGTTCAGACATTTCGGGGTCTTTTTGCCCCACGCCGATCACGGTTTCGCCCCGTCGGTGGGCCTCTTTGATCGCCTCAAGGGTCTTTTCCCGCCCGATGAAGAGAGGGGTCACCATATTGGGATACAACACCAGCCCTCGAAGCGGGATCAGGATGCACTCAATGGTGCCATCCCGCGAGATTTTGGCGTTTTTGACCGCGTTAAAGTCGTTCATCTCTGGTCGTTGCATGGTGATTTACCTCGCGCTCTGAAGCGCCCTCACTGTCATTTCATCGAGATAGCTTGCATGGGTTGGAGCCAGATTCAGCACGGAACGAATCTCCCCAACCACCGAAAGTGAACCCGTGGCACAGATCAGATCACTGGGATCGGTGGCAAGGGATTCGGCGCGGATAAGCGCATCCGAAGCTGCTGGATGGGCCTCGATCTGCCCGGTGAAGCCATTTTCACGGGCAAGGGTGATCAGATCATCGGTGTTAAAGGCCCGGGAGTTTACTGGCTGCATCAGAATCAGATGATCGGTGATGGGCAGCAGGGCAGAAAACATGCTCCGAACATCCTTGTCCTTAAAGGCCCCAAAAATCAACACCCGTCGTCGGACCGAAGGAAAATTATGGTTAAGGGCATCGCGCAGACGCTCCGCAGAAGCCCCATTGTGGGCCACATCCAGCACCAGATAGGGCGCACGCCGTACCACCTCCAGCCGCCCGGCCCAGTTGACCGCGGCAATCCCCATGCGGATCGCATGATCCGAAGGGGCGAGGTCTTTTAGAGTGCGCAGGGCTGCTACTGCCACCGTCGCATTTAAGGATTGGTGGGCCCCAATCAGCGGTGTCCACAACGGAAGCGATTTACCTCCCGGTTGGGTGACGGTGAAGGACTGCCCGTATTCATCGCCGGACTCAGTTTTATAGAGCAGGTCTTGTCCCACCACCGTGAGCGGTGCAGACCGTTCCGCGGCCGTTTGTTGGATGACAGCCAGTCCTTCGGGGGGCTGAGGCGCGCTCACCACTGGACAGCCAAATTTGATAATGCCCGCTTTCTCCGCGGCGATCTGGGGGATGGTGCTGCCCAGAAGGTGGGTGTGATCAAAACTCAAACTGGTGATCACACTCACTTTGGGGGTTTTGATGATATTGGTCGCGTCCAGCCTGCCCCCTAAACCTACCTCGATCACGGCCACATCAACTTTTGATTGGGCAAAGTGTAAAAAGGCAATCGCAGTGATCACCTCAAACCATGTCAGCCCCGCAATCCCTTCCACCACAGGGCGCACCCGTTCCACAAGGGCCGTCAGGGCCTCCGGTGTGATCATCTCACCATTGATCAAAAAACGCTCTCGGAAGTCTTGCAAGTGCGGTGAAGAATACAGACCCACCTTCAAGCCAGACGCTTGCAAGACGCTGGCGCACATGGCGCTCACTGAGCCTTTGCCTTTGGTGCCGGTGAGGTGCAGGATGGGATACTGTTCCTGAGGATCACCAAAGGCGTGCATAAGCGCACGGGGACGATCAAGGCTTACCACATCAGGGGCATAACGCTCTGGGCGCTGCACCTCGTAGTTGATCAAACTGTAGAGATAATCAAGGGCTTCTTGATAACTGAGAGTCATGCTATATCCTTCTGCTGCAAGGACAATTATCGCGTTCTCAGGCGTTTCTGTACAGCGCAAGTTTTTGCAGCCCACAGGCACCCGCTGAATTACTTTGCATCCCCATGTCAAGGGGGGCGTTTGCCCCTAAGGGCTTTTTGCGGTCTAGTTATTACGGTTCTGAGCCACTATCGGAGAAGTGCAGCCGATGCCTGTTGTCTTGGGTAATCATTATCATCTGATCGATCAAATCGGCGCGGGTGGTATGGGAATTGTGCATCTGGCCTATGATCACCTGACAGGTCAATCGTTAGCCCTGAAGCGGGTGCGGGTGAATACGGGCGATCTCCTCTTTGCCTCCCGCGTGCCGGGGGATACAAGCATCACCGAACTGCGCCGCGCTTTGGCCGCGGAATTTCGCATCCTCGCCTCAATCCGCCATCCTCATATCATCAGCGTTCTGGATTACGGCTTTGATGAATTTGGCTCACCTTATTTCACCATGCCATACCTTGACCATGCCCAAACAATCTCTGAGGCCACTTTCACCACCACCTACGACCAAAAGATCACCCTGCTGATCCAAACGCTGGGGGCGCTGGCGTACCTCCATCGACGCGGCGTGATTCATCGTGACCTGAAGCCAACCAATATTCTGATTGATGATCGAGGGCAGGTGAAGCTCCTTGATTTTGGTTTAAGCGCCGCCCTTAGCGATAGACCCAGCATGGGTGGAACCTTGCTTTATATGGCCCCTGAAACCCTGCGCGATGGTGAATACAGCCTTGCTACTGACCTCTATGCAATGGGGCTGATCAGCTATGAGTTGTTCACCGGAACGACGCTTTTTAGTGCCCCCACCCACATTCAGCTCATAATGAACATCATGGGCGAGACTCCGTCTCTTTCGGCAGTGGGTAACCCTGCCCTTGAAGCCATCATCGCACGTATGCTGGCGCGTGCTCCCAAAGATCGCCCCCAAGATGCCCATGAAATCATCAACGCTTTGTCCAAGCTGATTCCCGATCCACCGCCCATTGACCATCCCACCATGCAGGAAAGTTATCTGCGTTCTGCCCCCTTTGTAGGGCGTGAACAGGAGTTTGCTGAGCTTGAAAAGGCACTCAATCAGATGGTCGCTCACAAGCAGGGCGCGTTGTGGCTGGTCGGCGGCGAAAGTGGGGTAGGCAAGTCTCGTCTGGTGGAGGAAATGCGCATTACAGCCCTTGTACAAGGGCTGATCGTGCTGCGTGGACAGGCGGTGGAAGGCGGCAGCTTGCCCTACCAATTGTGGATCGAGGTGGTAGAGAGTCTGGCCCTGCATGTGAACCTCAAAGAACTAGAACAAGCGACTCTAAGCACACTTGCTCCCCGACTGCGGGAACTGATCCCTGAACCAGCGCCCGCATTGCCGCCTCTAGAGGGGGCTGCGGAGGTGGTGCGTCTGGCCACCGTTTTGCTTCAAGGATTACAGAGGCTGAAGCGCCCAACCCTGCTGATCCTTGAAGATCTTCAGTGGGCCGGTGAAAGCCTGCCCCTGCTGCAACATGTGGAGCGGGGACTAGACACCCTGCCTCATCTGCTGATTGTGGGTACCTATCGCACCGACGAACTGCCCGAACTGCCCACACTGCTGCCCGCCGCACACCCACTTCTAGTAGAGCGTCTGAACCGGGCACAGATCGATACCCTAAGTACTGCTATCCTTGGCAAAGCGGGCCGCGATCCGGAATTGTTGGAGCTGCTGGAGACCGAAACCGAAGGCAATCTGTTGTTTCTGGTTGAGACTATACGTGCTCTGGCTGAGACTGCTGGTGGCTTGAGCCGCGTCGGGCAGGCAGCCCTGCCCAAACATATCCTCGCAGATGGGGTGGAGCAGGTGCTGCGCCGACGACTCAACCGTGTTGAGGCTCAGTATCAGCCAATCCAGCAGTTAGCTGCCGTCCTTGGGCGTGAAGTAGAACCAGAAATGCTTGAAAGGGCCTTTGCACAGTCACTGGTTGAGGGCTGGCTGCACAACGCCGCTGATGTCAGTGTTCTAGAAGCCCGTGAGCGCCGCTGGCGATTTACCCATGATCAACTGCGCCAGTCCGTTCTTAGGGGTCTTTCCCATGAACTGAGCGTTGATCTGCACCGTCAGAGCGCATCCTTGATCGAAGCCCTTTATCCGGAGCAAGACGAGCGCTACGCGGAGCGTCTGGAGCGGCACTGGCGCTATGCGGGGAACCTTTCCAAGACCGTTCATTATGCCACGTTGGCAGCCCAAAATTTGATTTGGCGGATGGGGCAGTTCGCCCGCGCCCGGAACCTTCTGGAACATACCCTCGGCCTCATAGAGGCGGGCACCGACCCTGCGGCGGAGATGAAACTCAACATCCTCCGAGGGCATACCCTTGCGGCTGCGGGCATTCATCAGACGGCCTTAGAGGCACTCAAACGCGGTATGGACTTGGCAGTCCAGATCGGTGATCAATCTTGGCAAGCGGGGGCGCTTCGAGGCATGACCATTGCCTATTCTGGTCTTGGCCTGATTGATCAGGCCATCGAAAGCGGCGAACGCAGTGTCAGTTTGTATCGTGCTTTGG
This sequence comes from Anaerolinea sp., assembly GCA_014879835.1. GTDB lineage: Bacteria > Chloroflexota > Anaerolineae > Aggregatilineales > UBA2796 > UBA2796. Next base: position 8,697 of record JACSRJ010000121.1, on the reverse strand, counting down.
GCGATTGGGACAGCGTGGCCGGAGCGTTGGATTTTTTGCAGATTCCCTACCGAGAACAGGAAAATAATGAGGCTTCCCGAAGGTGTTTGGATGAGAGCGCTGCGCTTTATCAAAAATTAGGCGATCAGGCTGGGTTGGCCGGGATCACCCGCCGCAGAGGGACGCTGGCTTTGGAGCAGCAGGATTACCCTCGTGCGCAGGCACTCTATGAGGAATCAATCGCCTTGTGCCGAGCCATCAATGCTTCTCAGTCGCTTGCCTACGCCCTCATGAATCTGGGCCTTGTGATGCACTTTCAGGAGAATCTGGAACGAGCCCGAACCGCACTTCAGGAGGCGCGGGAGACCTTCCACCGTTTGGGGATGACCAGCGCCGAAATGATGGCGGCCACACGATTGATCTGGGTAGAGGTGGGTTCAGGAAATCTGATGCAGGCGGAGCTTCTGGCCCAGTCTGCGGTAGCACTTGCTCAGCGTGGTGATGAGCACGTCGCTTTGTTGGCTGCACTCACAGGGTTGGCGTCGGTGTACTATCTGAAGGACTCCCCAAAAGAGGCCGATACGGTGCTGCTCCAAATGCTGACAGTGAATGATCAAGTCAGTCAGGAACGGCTGCGCCTTATGGCCCTGCCGGGGATCATCGCTCGTTTTGTATCCTTAGGGCAAACGCTACTCGCTGCCGATCTCACAGGGGGGCTGCTTCAGGCACCTTTTATCGCTCCTCTGTTCTCGCTGGTGCTTCCCTTGCGTACACTCAGACCGATCATTATGTCCCGCCTGAGTCCGCTGGAGCGTGCTAAAATCAAGGGGAACCTTGAGAACTTCAATACCGATGCGTTATTTGCTGCCGTTCGAGATGACCTGAATCAATCAACCTTACCAACCAAGGGCCCCGTTTGGGAAACGCCTACCAGCCACCCAGAATGACCTCCCAACAGCGGCCTACCTACCAACGGCGGCATGAAATCGGTTCGGGGCATTGTCCCTCAAAAATGGGTACCGTTGGTTATGAGCCTTAACGATCTGACGTGGAGATTTAAACGTGATGGGTGTGGATACGCAGGATTGGGAGCAAGCACAAGCGCGTATTGCGCAGCTTGAAGCCGAACTGGCGCAGCTTCAGGCGCAAACCAAAAAATTCCGCAGTGATGCCGAAAAGTATTATCACCTCTATCAGTACTCCAGCGACTCGATCTTTATCATTGAAGTCTCTACCGGTGCGATCATTGACGCCAACCCGGATGCCGCACGGCGGTTAGGGTATCCACTTGAGGAACTGATTGGGCTGCCTCTCTCCCAAATTGAGATACAGGATGATTCATGGCAGGCCCAAAGCACCAGTTCGTGGCGCTCTGCGATCAGCGGCACCCATGTTTACGAGTGTCGTTATCGGGCCAAGGATGGCAGCCTCATCCCGGTTGAAGTGAGCAGTCGCCTCATAACCATCGAAGGCCGTGATTTGATTCAGAATACGGTGCGTAACATCAGCCGCCGTAAACGGTTGGAGGAGCGCCTGCGCATCTTTGAGCGCGCCGTTGAACAAAGCGCCAATACCATTGTGATCACCGATACCCGGGGCAATATCGAGTATGTGAATCCCAAGTTCGTTCATCTAACCGGCTACAGCCGGGAAGAAGCTTACGGGCAAAACCCCCGCATCCTCAAATCTGGACAGACCGATCCCGCTGTCCATCGGGAACTATGGCAGTCCCTTGTGGAGGGCAAAGAGTGGGTGGGTGAGTTCATCAACATGAAAAAGAATGGGGAGCTTTACTGGGAACAGGCGGTTATCTCACCGATTCGTAACGCCACAGGCATCGTTACTCATTATCTCGCGGTCAAAGAGGACATCACTGCCCGCAAAATGGCGGAGGCCGAGCGAGAGCGCCTGATCGAGGAACTGGATGCCTTTTCCCACACCGTCGCCCATGATCTCAAAAATCCACTGGCGGTTCTGATGGGATTCACCGAAATGCTGTTGGATGAACTGAGCCAGTTGAGTCAGGAGGAGATACACGAAATGCTCCTGAAGCTGCATCAGACTGAGCACAAACTCAACAATATCATCAATGAACTGCTCCTCCTCGCTAGAGTGCGTGAGCTTGCAGAAGTCACCATAGAGCCGCTGGACATGCCCAGCATCGTGGCTGAAGCGCTCAAACGCCTTCAGGATTTGGTGGAGAGCAGCAGCGCTCAGATCGTCTTGCAGGATGAAGGCACATGGCAGATTGCGGTAGGTCACGCCTCGTGGGTAGAGGAAGTGTGGGCCAATTACATCAGCAACGCTATTAAATATGGGGGTACACCGCCCCAGATCACGATTGGCTCAACCCCAGAAGAGGACGGCTCAATCCGCTTTTGGGTGCGGGATAACGGCCCCGGCATTGCTTCGGAGGACATCCCCGATTTATTCCAACGGTTCAGCCGATTGGAGATGATCCAAGCAGAAGGACACGGGTTGGGGTTGTCCATTGTGCAGCGCATTGTCTCCCGGCTTAAGGGGAAGGTGAGTGTACAAAGTGCGCCGGGGGAAGGCAGTATTTTCAGTTTCACCTTACCCGCTTATCAATAGTGCTCTCTGATAGGCATTTGTGCATTCGTCCAAATGCGCCTCAGAGTAGTTGACAAGCCCACTGCCTTATGTCACAATTTTGGATGGTACTTTTTGAAGGGTAGGAATGCCCAGCAGGATTCTAGGTTATGATGCCGCTTCTCATGTATGTTGAGAAAAAAGCGAAAAAAGGCAGCACGCCACCACCCGGATTGTGTGGAGGGTAATGCCCTGCGTCTTGCGAGAGGTTGAGTAAATGCAAGCGCCCCCAGACACAATCTGGCGGGCGCTTTTTTTGGCCCGATCTCAGGAGTGCGTCTCTGGGGAACCAAAAACCCCGCCGTCGGGCAGGGTTTTGGGTGATGCTCCATACGGGATTCGAACCCGTGTTTTGGCCTTGAGAGGGCCACGTCCTAGGCCCCTAGACGAATGGAGCGAATGTTCCTTATCTTATCAGTCTTAGCGCCCCCCGTCAAGGGACGAGGCGCACGCGAGCAGATCAGGCAGATCAGAACAGTGTGTGAGGAGAGAAGATGTCAGAGATTATCGTGATCAAGGTTGGCGGGGGTGAGGGCGTGGATGTTGAGGCTGTTTGCGCCGATGTCGCCGCGCTGGTACAGCAGGGGTATCAGGTGGTGCTGGCACACGGAACCAGTGCTGCTGCCAATGCCCTTTCCGAACGGGTGGGGGTGCCTGCCCGCACCCTTCAATCGCCCTCTGGGCATGTAAGCCGCTACACCGACCCTGAGACCCTTCAGGTTTACATGATGGCAGCGGTGGGGCAGGTGAATCCAGATATTGTGAGGCGCTTACAGGCTTTGGGGGTAAACGCGGTTGGCTTAAATGGCTTGGATGGTCATCTGCTGGGCGCAAAGCGCAAGGATGCGGTGCGCGCCATTGACCCCACTACGGGCCGTCAGCGGGTGGTGCGTGATGACTTCACTGGACGGGTTGAGACCGTGAATGCTGAACTGCTCCGACTGCTGTTGGATGCGGGTTACACTCCGGTGGTCGCACCACTGGCGATGGGCATGGAATGTGAGCCGCTGAATGTAGATGGGGATCGGGCGGCGGCGCAGGTGGCCGGCGCTCTTCAGGCGGATACGCTGGTCATTCTAACCAATGTGCCCGGCCTGCTGGCGAAATTTCCCGATGAATCGAGCTTAATCCGTCATATCCCCCAGAGCGGGCTGGATCGGGCCATTGAACTGGCGGGGGGACGGATGAAGAAGAAGGTGCTGGCTGCTCAAGAAGGCCTTGAGATGGGTGTTAAGCAGGTTGTTTTGGGCAGCTCACGCCTCAGCAGCCCCGTTCAGGCAGCGCTTCGGGGTGAAGGAACGGTGATCAGCCATGACTGATCAACCCACTTCACCGACACCACTCACCTCAATGTCCCTTGAGGACGCTCATACCAGCGGCGTTTATCCCAAGCGCGCCCTCACCATTGTGCGTGGTCAAGGGGCATACCTGTGGGACTCCGAAGGACGGCGTTATATCGACTGCGTAGGCGGTCAGGGTGCGGCGAACCTCGGTCACGCCCACCCCGCCGTTGTCGCCGCCATTCAGAATCAAGCCGCCACCCTCATAAGCTGCCCCGAAATCTTCTACAACGATACCCGCGCCGCCCTTCTCGAAAAACTGACCACTGCCGCCGGAATGCCCCGCGCTTTTTTGTGCAACAGTGGCACCGAGGCCGTTGAAGCAGCCCTGAAGTTCGCCAAACTTGCCACCGGGCGTAAGCACATTGTGGCCGCAAAACGAGGCTTTCATGGGCGCACCATGGGCGCGCTGGCGGCCACATGGGAACCCAAGTACCGCGAACCCTTTGAACCGGGCGTGCCCAATTACACCCATGTTCCCTATAACGATCTGAGCGCTCTGGAAGCGGAGATCAGCGACCAAACCGCGGCCCTGATCCTTGAAGTGGTGCAGGGCGAAGGCGGGGTTCGCCCCGGTGATGGTGAGTATCTGCGGGCGGCTCAGGCCTTATGCCGGGAGCGAGGCGCGATGTTCATCACCGATGAGGTTCAGACCGGCTTTGGGCGCACGGGCAAGCTTTTTGCCCATCAGCATTACGGGCTGGAGCCTGACCTGATGCCAGTGGCGAAGTCGATGGCAGGTGGGCTGCCGATGGGCGCGTGCCTGATCGGATCGCGGGTGGGAACCCTCGAACCGATGACTCACGGTTCCACCTTTGGGGGCAACCCGCTGGCGTGCGCGGCCGCACTGGCCGCGCTTGAGGTGATGGATACTGAAGACCTGCCCGGACGGGCGGCAGCCCTTGGCGGTTGGATGCTGGAACGACTGGCAGATCTGCCCTCACGCTTCCCGGAGAAGGTGCGCGAAGTGCGCGGTCTGGGGCTGCTGTTGGGGATCGAACTGCGTAACAAGGTTGCCCCTGTTTTGCGGGGGCTGCAAGAGCGGGGCGTTCTGGCCCTGCCTGCTGGGGTTACGGTGTTGCGGCTGCTGCCCCCGCTGGTGATCAGCAAGGACGATCTCGAATTGGTCGCTCAGGCAGTGGAGGCTGTATTGACACAATCGGTGTAGCCTTGTGAGGGTTGAATGTCCCCACTGCGCCAATGGGCGCGCCCTCACAATGTCCGCTTTGGGGGGACTTTACCCATTATCCCTGATAAGGGGAGGATAAAATCATGATCACGTCCCATGTTCGTCTTGGTGCATACACCTTGATCAGCGCCGTCAATGAGGAGTCTCAGCCGCTAGACTTTTACCGGGCCCACGCCACTTACTTTGGGGCTTTTCAAGAGACCCCAACTGCCCGTGAGACGTTCCTCTTGGCGGTAGGCGATGAGCGCCGATTCCCGGCTTTGGCGGTGTCCATCACCTATCAAGGGCAGCGGGCAGGTTCCGCACCATCAGCCTTGTTAGCCGCCGAAACTGGGACGCTGTTTGTGGGGGCAGGCAAGACCCTCTACGGCTTTGATCTCAACTCCCCTCGTTTGTTGTGGACACGCACCGTTGACTCTGGTTTTGGGTGCTGGTCGCGGCAGGGTGAGCTAATCCTGATGTCCGCCGTTACCGAAGTGGCCGCGTGGAACCTTCAAGGGGCGCCGCTCTGGACAACCCATCTGGAACCCTCTTGCACCTACCGGGTGGATCAGGGCATGATCCATCTAGACGTGATTAACCAACCAAGTACATTTTCGCTGGCACATGGTATTGCCTAAGACCCAGTAAAGGAACCGCATTTATGTCCCTTGAACAATTCGCCATCATTGAATCCACCCTACGAGAGGGGGAACAGTTCGCAGGGGCGAACTTCACCCCCGCCCAGAAGATACAGATCGCCACCAAACTGGACGAGTTCGGGGCAGAGCTGATCGAACTCTCCTCGCCCGTTTCCTCGCCCCAAAATGAGGCGGATGTGCGTGCTATTGTGGGGCTGGGGCTAAATGCGCGCATCCTAACCCATATTCGGTGCAACAAAGATGACGCCCTGCGCGCTCTGGATACGGGCGTTCACGGCTTGGATATTGTGATCGGCACCTCCCCCGCGCTGCGTAAGCACAGCCATGGTAAAACCATTGACGAGATCATCGATCTGGCGCGGGAGGTGCTGGTTTTTGTACGCCATCAGGCCCCCAATATCATCCTCCGTTTTAGCACCGAGGATTCCTTCCGCAGCAGCGAAGCCGACCTGCTCCGGGTGTATCTGGCTATCTCCGAGTTGGGTGTGGTCAACCGCCTTGGCGTGGCCGATACGGTGGGCATTGCGACCCCCACACAGGTAAGCGGGTTGGTGGGGCTTCTGCGCCGTCTGACTCATCTGGATATTGAGTTTCATGGGCACAACGACTCCGGTTGTGCCATCGCCAACGCCTACGCTGCCCTAGAGGCGGGGGCAACCCACATTGACACTACCGTGTTGGGCATTGGGGAGCGTAACGGAATCACGCCCTTGGGGGGACTCATGGCACGGTTATACATGCTCAAGCGTGATCTGATCGTCCATAAGTACCGCCTTGATCTGCTGTATGAGATCGATCACATGATCGCCGACATGGTTGGGATTCAAGTGCCGTTTAACAATTACATCACAGGTGCCACCGCCTTCACCCATAAGGCTGGGATTCATGCAAAGGCGGTTCTTGCCGCCCCAGAGACCTACGAGAGCATTCGCCCTGAAGATTTTGGGCTGACTCGACACGTCCAAATTGGGCATCGTTTAACGGGTTGGAATGCAGTACGTGGCAGAGCGCAAGAATTGGGCTTATCATTAACAGATGATCAGATCAAGCGGGCGACCCAACATATCAAAACGCTTGCCGATCAACAACCACTGGAAATGGAGGCCGTTGATCATCTATTGCGCCAGTGGGAGGTCATCGAGAAACAAGTCAGCTAGGAAAAGCCCATGTCGGACTACGAGGAATACAAACAATGGATTCTCGCGGCTGATCCACGAGCACTGGTGCAGCAGTTGAACGGCGAGATTCGTGCCCCGCTGGTAAGTGCCCAGAACCTGATAAATATCTTGGGGATGATGCAGAACCCTTCGCCCAAGATGCAGCAGCGGATTGCCAGCGGGGAACTCAATGCAGAGGAGATGCTCGCACAGGTTGGGCAGCATCTTGAAGCAATACTTAGCGTATTGGACTTTTTTAAGAAAACGCTAGACGTGGAATAGCAGAACCCTCATCAGAGGTGAGAACTCATGGGATATACCTTTGCCGAAAAGGCGCTGGCACGGGCGGCTGGTTTGCCTTTGGTTGCGGCCGGGCAGATTGTGGATGCCCGGCCGGATGTGATCCTCAGCCATGATAATACGGCCCCGATCTATGAGACCTTCAAGAAACTGGGCATAAGCCGAGTCAAAAACCCAGAAAAGCTGGCGATCACCCTTGATCACGCGGTACCTGCGCCTACCACCAAACATGCCCAAAACCACGCAGAAGTGCGGGCTTTTGTGGCAGAACAAGGGGTATCCCATTTTTTTGAGGCTGGGCGTGGTATCTGCCATCAAGTGCTGAGTGAGGAAGGCGTCATCCTGCCCGGTGAGCTGATCTTGGGCGCAGACAGCCACACCACCCACTACGGTTGGTTTGGCGCATTTGGGGCCGGGATCGGGCGCTCTGAAGTGGCCGCGCTCTGGGCCACCGGTGAACTGTGGCTGCGGGTACCTGAATCGATGAAGGTGGTGGTCACCGGGGCATGGAATCCGGGAGTCACAGCCAAAGACTTCTGCCTCAAACTGATCGGTGATCTGGGGGTTGATGGCGGAATCTACATGTCTATCGAATTTCATGGGGAAGCCATCGAGTCCCTCAGCCTTGACAGCCGCGCCGTGATCCCCAACATGATGGCGGAGTTTGGGGCTAAAACGGCCTACCTGCCGCCCACCCCAGCAGTGCTGGAATACATGGGCAAGCGCGCCCGCCGTCCCTTCACCCCCCTCTACCCTGATCCTGATGCGCACTACGACGCCGTGCATCACTACGACGCCGGACAGATCGAGCCGATGGTGGCCTGCCCGGACAGCCCGGATAATGTCAAGCCCCTCTCGCAGGTGGCGGGTACGCCCATTCAACAGGCGTTTTTAGGAACCTGTACCAACGGGCGGATCGAAGACCTCGCCGCCGCGGCTGCGGTGATCAAAGGGCGTAAGGTTGCGCCGGGGACACGTCTGTTGGTGATCCCTGCTTCCAGCCTCATCCTGAACGAGGCCCTGCGTCTGGGTTATATCCAAACCTTACTCGAAGCGGGCGCGATGCTTGGGGTGCCGGGCTGTGGGCCGTGCATGGGCAACCATATGGGCATCCCGGCCCCCCATGAAGTGACCATCAGCACCGCCAACCGCAACTTTAAGGGACGGATGGGCACGACGGAAGCTCCCTTGTATCTCTCTAACCCGGCGGTAGTTGCAGCCAGCGCTGTCACCGGCGTGATCACCGACCCCAAAACCCTGTAGGGCAGTGGTGCCCATCTCCAAGTTGGAGACGGGGGGATAAGGTTCTTGAGGGGTTACTGCCCCTTTTCAAACGGTCTCTGAACCCAAAGGGCTGAGAGAATCCCCTTCTCCCTTCTCCTGCATTCATCCGGCGGTTGTAGAGATCGCAGTTTACAGCGTTATCCTAAAAGATTGACCTGCTATTTTCAATCTTACCCTCATCCCCCTACGCCCACGAC
>JACSRJ010000027.1 GCA_014879835.1 Anaerolinea sp. | reverse complement strand
CGATACCCAGCAGATCACTGATTTCAAACTCAAACCCTGGGCGGAACTGCTCATGCAGCTCAAAGTGACCCTAGACGATTCGGGGGATTCTGAGGCGGGCACTGAAGGGAAACCGACGGTACTGAGTTGCACCCGGAGGGCTACGAGACCATATCCTCCGCCTCGGTTCCGAAAGCCGTTCAGCGAGTGCTGGAGAGGCTCTATCGCGGCTTGACCGATTCCCCCATCCCCGTCACCGATCTGATCCCCGAACTGGAACAACGGAACCGCATGATCTACGAGCGCTTCCTTGCTGGGGAGCGGGCTGTAGATCTGGCACAGGCGTTTGGCATCTCCGTGCGGCGGGTCAATCGGCTGGTGCGACGGTATCAGAGCCGAGGGTAAGGCGTCTATTTCGGCAGGCACGGGCGGATGCTGGTCAGGGGCTTGTGGGACGTGCTGGGCGCGAGACGGTGAGGGATGGGCGAGGTGCACCTCGCCCCCTGAACCCCCAGCGCGGGGCGCGCAAAGCGCGCAAGATCAGAAATTCAAAATGTTAGAACAAAATTAAGAGATGACAAGACGAACCCCCCCGTCGTAGTCCCAGTTGGCAGGGTAGTTCCTGTTGCGGGAGTCGCAGCGGAAGTCGTCGATAAGGTTGATCCTCCACGAACCGCCCCGCAGCACCCGCGTTTCATCAGAATCGATGGTTGCCTGTCCGATCTCGTATTCATTTAGGCACCACTCCCACACGTTGCCGCTCATGTCCAGCGCCCCGCACGGGGAAGCACCCTGTGGGTAGATGCCTACGGTGGTCGTTTGACCGATTCGTTCCCCTTCCCACATATTCGCCTTCGTCGGGTCGAAAGTGTCGCCCCACGGATACACCCGCGCCTTTTTTGCCTTCGCATCCCATGAGGCCGCCTTCTCCCACTCGGTTTCGAGCGGGAGGCGGATGTGGTATTTCACCCCCTTTCCTAGCGCAGAGGTCGGGAGCGGGTACACGCCGGAGGCTGGTCGCGTGAGGGTGAGGGCATCCACCCACCGACAAAACGCCCTCGCCTCGTACCAGCTCACATTCTCACGGGGATGGTTCCAGAATTTGAAGTGCTGCTCCCTTGCGCCCTTCTGCTGCTGTTCGATCCCCTCCTCATGCAGCCCTTGCCACCAATCGGGATTGCGGTAACCGTCGGGGGCGTCAATGAACAACTGGAACTGGGCGTAGGTGATGGGATAGCGGGCGATCCAGAAGTCGTAGTCAATCTTGTCCAGCTTGCCCTGATAGACATATTCCCCCTTGGGCACCAAACACCAGTAATCCTGATCCCAGTTGAAGTCCAGCACCCCCGGGCGGTTGTCCTCACGCAGTTTGCCCAGCACCCGCCACGCCGAGGCGCGCCCCCGGGGATCGGGATTCAACTCTCGCCACGTGTGGCTGCTGAAGTTGTATTCGGCTTTTGCCTGCGCACCGTTCACAAGCGCTGTTTGCGTCTCTGCTTCAACATCTGCCACACTCAGCCCGCCCGCGTTTCGGGTGATGACTTCCAGCGCCACTTCGGGGGTAACAGGTGCCAACCAGCGGGTCACCCGGTTGGGGCCGACCGCTCCTTCGCCCAGAAACTCACCGAGGATCACGGTCGTCTCACGCCATACTCCCGCATCCCACCAGTCCTTGCCAAACAATTCCATCGCCCGTGCATGGCTGCCTGCCTTGTCGTCTGCTTCCATCGCCTCCAGCATGATTTTGGCCGCGAAGTACTCCTGAAGCAGTTGGTGAGCGTACTTCAGGTTATCGCCTTCAGCGCTCAGGATGTTGGCGTCGGTCGCTGCCCGGAGCAGGGTGCTGACCTGCGTGGAATCGCGGTTAGGTGTGGTCAGATCAGAGGCTGCCTTGTTCTGGGGCAGAACGGTGACCTTCCCCTTCTGCAGAAGACGCGCAAAATCGACCAGCAGGGCTTTAATGTCCTCAAACGCAGGAAAAGGCTGCCCCCGGCGTTCAGCAGCCTTCTGCTCACGGGTGAGCATCTTCTCCACAAATCCGCCAAACAACGCAGCGCGGCTGCCCGGCAGTCTGCCGTCTTCGCGGTGGATCGTGCACAGCAGATGCCCCATGTACGGGTTGCGGCAGAGGGGGATCAGGCGGGCATCGGCGGTGTGCATTTTGCGCCACGTATCGGGTGGCCAAACGGATTCACCGAACTTCTCTCGCTGCTCCCACCATTTTGTGTTCACATCCCAGAATAGTGCAGATGCCTGTTTCTGATGGGTCTTCTGCCAAAACGCCAACAGGTCAGGTGTTCCCCCCATTTGCGCCCACAGGCTTTCCCCGTTGACTCCCAACCGCTTCAGGATCAAATCCCGGATGGCAGGCAGTTCCAGTTCACGTAGCAAGACCTGTTCCAGTGGCTTCAGCGCGCCCAGTTCGTCCTTGTAATCCCGCACCCGGCACGACACGACAAAACGCTGAGCAGGCATCGCCTTCAGGTAATTCACCAGTTGGTCAAGCTGGCCGTCGGCGCGCGGCATCTCGTTCAGCGCGTCGCACAGCACCACGAGCCGCCCTTCCCGCAGCAGGCGGTCGTGGTACGGGGCCAGCGTATCGAGCGCCTCTTTGACGAAATCGGCGAACGATCCGCCCGCGTACTCGTTCAGCCGCACCAGCACAGGGATCGGCGTGCCGTTGCGCCGGTTGGCGTCCGTGTTCAGCCACGCCTCGCTGTAATCGACCGTCAGGCGCTTCAGCATCCAGCTCTTCCCGCAGCCGGGCTCCCCAATCAGCACGACCCGTTCCACCTCGCGCAGGTGCTCGCGCACGTTCTCCACGTACTCGCGATTCGCTTCGTCCGCGCTCACGTGGTCGGCCTGTACGTCAGCGCTACGCCGCGTGAACACGTTGTCTTCGTCGGCCAGGGCGCGGCGGCGCTTCGGCGGCACGCTGGGCAAAAGTGCCCGCTCTTCGCCCTCCAGCTCGACCATCAGGTCGATTTCCTTCTCCAGAATGTCCCCCGTCAGCCAGTCGAGGTAGTCCCGCACGCGCGGCTCCATGTCCGCCGGGTTGGTGCGCCAGTTCCGCAGGTCGCCGAGAAACGCGCGCGCCGTCTCGTAGCGGTCGACTGCCTGCTTCGCCGTCGCTTTCTGAAGAATCTTCAGCATTTCCGGCGTCAGGTGAGCATCGTCGGGCAGCGGTTCCTCGCAGTGCGCCTTGCTGAGCAGCGGATCGCCCTTCACCTGATAGGGCAGATGCCCAGTGAGCAGTTCATAAGCGAGGATACCCAGCGCATACAGATCCGTCCGGCTGGAAAGGGGTTCGTGCCGCCACTGCTCCGGGGCCATGTAACGCCCGGTGCCCACCGGTTTGTCTGAGTCGCTCAGGCGTTCGTCACTGTCCGCGCTGATCACCAGCCCAAAATCGGACAGGTAGAGAGTCTCCCGATCCTCACTGAGCAGCATGTTTTCGGGCTTCACATCCCGGTGGACGAGGTCTTTGGCGTAGCGGTGAACATAGTCTAGGGCAGTCCCGATCTGCTCTAACCAGTCCAGGGCGGTTTCAAAGTCCAGCCGCTTGCCCCCCAGGTACTCCCGGAAGGTGCCTCCCGCCATGAAGGGCATGACCACATACAGGTGTCCACCGCGCTCCCCGTAGGTGTAAATCTCCACGACGTTTTTATGCGCCTTGCCGATGCGCGCCATAATGCTCAGCTCATCATTGAAGCGCTTGACCCGAGTGGCATCCCGGCTCACCTCCGGCTTGAGGGCCTTGATCGCCACCTGTCGGGTGGTGCCGTCGGGCAGGGTCTCATCAGCCAGCCACACCTGCCCGTTGCCGCCTTCGCCCAGCACCTTGCGCAGGCTGTAACGATCCACGGTCTGTCCCGGCGTCCACAACGGGGAAGCCCCAGAAGGCTGTACCTCGATCTTCCGCTGTTTCTCAATGGACTCCTTCAGCACCTCCAGCGCAGACTTACCCGGTTCAATCTCCTCAAAGCGCTGCTCCAGCACTTGAATCAGGTGAAGGATGAAGGTGTCGGTGGTCAGGTCAAAATTCAACTGCCCTTCGATGGGGTTGTCGGTGCCAAAAGCACGCACGATCTGGGCGCGGCGGTCTTTTTCGTTTCCCATGAAGGGGCGGAACAGGTCGAGGAGGTCATCGTACATAGAGCATCATCCTGCGTGCCGCGGCGGGTTACACATGCCG
>JACSRJ010000028.1 GCA_014879835.1 Anaerolinea sp. | reverse complement strand
TTTCGAGATCAGCGTTTTCGGGGGTATTCCATCCTCAGTTTTGACGCTTGGGATGCAACCAGTCTGGATGCTCTGAACAGCAGTGAGTACCATGCTTTTATGGATGATTTGCGCACTGCATCCGGAGCACTGCGTGCAGCCTTACAACCAGATCACATGAACTATGAACTCCTGGGGAACAGCAACCCGCATCTGCACTGGCACATCGTGCCCCGTTATCGAGCCGATCCTCGTTGGGGCAGACCCATCTGGGAAGACTGGCAGCGTAATGAATTCACCCTCAATCGGCACGTGCTCCCCGATGGGGACTATCTGAAACTGGTCAGCGCCATTCGAGATCACCTTTCTGCCAATTCCATATAGGTGTGGAGGTTCTCCCTTGTCACCGGGATGGACTTGAGGTTGAGACCGTATGCGCCTGCATCACAGAAGGTCAGGAAGGTCGAAATCGGTTCGTGGTTGAGCAGTTTGTAGAGGTAGTGCGCGGCGGCAGTGGCAACCAGATCGTTGATGAGCAAATCCTGCTCAGCTGCCTCGAGCAATTCAGCGCAGGAAACGGCCGATTGTGGTGCTGGTTCCGGCTCTGGGTCAAGCAAGGCGGGGAACAACAACGCCGCATTGGGCAGATAACGGTACACCCCGTCCTTTGCACCGCCCTGTAGGCGTTCGAGGCTGCTGGTGTTGCCCAAGATCACCTGCCCCGAATCGACGTGATTGCCGCAGTCGAGCCACAGACCCTCATGTTTCGCCAGCTCACGGCGGGCGAGATGGTTATCCACACAGCCACACACCAGGCTGTAGGGGCTGGCGTGCCGTTCCACCTCAAACCGCTCACCGTACCAGGATACGTCCAGTCCCAGTCCATAGTTAAAACGACGGGCGTGCACCTCCGCCTTGAATGCCGCTGCGTCCGCATCGGCTTGAGTGAACATCTGTCGCCCCACATTCTTCGGCTCAACCCGATCCGGGTCAACGAACTTGATGCTGGGGGCATGTTTCCGGCGGCGTTTGAGGTCGTACACAATGCGGCAAAGGCAGCGCGCCAGCACTGCGCCTGTGCCGCCACAGCCCACCAGCACCACTTCCCGGATTTGTTGCGGCGGGTCAAATCGTCCTGGTACCTCCATCTCAGACCGTCCTTTCCATGAGTTTGTCCAGCACGTCTCCGAACCTCGCCTTGTAGGGCACCAGATCCCGTTTGGGGTAAACCCGCGCCTTGCGGGCATCCAGTGCTGCCAGTTTTTTGCGGATGTCCTGGGGTTCACTTCGGCTTTTGCCCTGTACGCTGTGCGCAGTGAAAGTGCTGCCCTGAAACAACCGCCAATCCTCACTCAGATCGCTGCCTGCTAATGCCGCCTCGGATACTTTGGAGACGCTGCCCCAGCAGACTCCTCCATCGGGATAAATGTTGCTTAAGGGAGGCATGAACAGCGGAGTATCGAGTGAGGTGGGACGATCTTTGACTGCAAACAGGGCATAGTGGGGATTATCACCTGCAATGGTGAGCCGGATGAGTACCAATCCGGGCAGGGGGATGCGGAAGGGTGCGTCTGAACCATCCACGAAGATGGCGGTTTTCTGCGGCGGACGATAATCTGCGACCAGTCTCTTTGCGCCTTCTGCCCGCACCACGAGCGTATGGGGATTGAGCAGTCCGGTATCAAAGGTGGTCTTGGCCGCGAGCAGGCTTGCCATCTGCGCTGGATCAACCGGATACTCGGTGATCCCCCCCTCCTCCGTCTGACGGCGCAGGATCACCCCGAACGGGTAAAAGCTCAGAGTCAGGGTGGGGGAGGTCTGAAGGGCTGTGGCAAGCGTCTGGCTGCCATCGAAGGGCAGGTTGGTCATCGGGCTTTTTCCTTTCCCTCACAAGTCTGATATTGCGCTGAAGCGTCTGCGCCCATCCCCGGTCCTGTTCCAACTGCTCAAGGGCGCGTTGAGCAGAGCTAACCATCTCGTGTGCCTCCTCCTGCACCTCGTTGATGAACGCAATGTCATCCGGTGTCCACTCCGGCGGTTCTATCCCGCCTTCCCAAATCATGTCTTCCGTCCAGTCCACCAAGGTATTCCCAGAGATTCCAAACAACCAACCGAGGAGATGGGCGAGGTCGGCGTGAATCCCCTTTTCACCATAGACTGCCAACGACTTGATAAGGATGCTTGCGCATTCATGCGGCTCCTGGTCATCGGAGTGAAACCAGTCCGCAATTCGGGCAAGACGGGGGTGTTGTGCCCTGAAGTCGGAATCATCTCTATCCAGCCCAAGCGCCTCAAAGGGGACACCGTACTGGATTTGGCTGATGTCCTGGAGCGGCGTGACCAGATAACGGTTCAATCCTGCGCAAATCACCTGGTTCAACTGAAGGGCGCTTTCACCCCGCCACAGGCGCTGCACCACCTCGGTGTAGACCTCCGGGAAACATGCCCGGCAGACGTGCAGGGCATAAGTCAGGTCGTCCTCCTCGCTGTCACTGTCGAACTCGTCCGCACTGAACAGGGCTGGGTCAAGCCAGGCGGCACAGTTCGCCAATGCCAGGGTGGTATCTGCCTTCATCGAGGACACCAGAAACGATTGCATCTGCCACAGGTCATTCATAGTCCAAACTCCAGACATGAGACGGAGAGCGGCACCGGGCGAAGCGCGGTGAGTTTGTGTGCCGCCTCCCGGCAGCGATTGCCATAATCGAGGAACTCAACTGCTGCCTGTTTGACCTGCTCCAGGGGCGCATCGTTCGGGAACCACGCGCCGGGGGGAGACGTGGACTGACGCACAAGCGCCAGTCCCAGCAGGTCAGCAGGCGGGGTCTGAAGCAGACAGGTGATGAGGTCGCTGGTGGACTGCAAAAACCCCGTGCTCATGCCCCTTAACCTTTTCTACCAGCAACAGGAAGATAGTCCACGACCCGGATCTCGCCGTCTTCAGTGGTTTCGACTCGTTCACGGATGGTCGCATGGGCGACTTCGGGGTAGGTGGGTTGCAGCAGGCTGCGCACCTGCTCGTTGCTCAATCCGCTCATCGAGGCATCCTCAACGATGCGGGTCGCGCCGATCTTAAAAATGCGCGGTTGTGGGTTGGTTTGCTTGGACATAAGGTTTCTCCCTTATACTTACGATCGAGGGGCTACTTGAAGTGAAAAGAGGGATTGATGACAAGCGGTCCGGATTTCTACGATGAAGCGCAGGTGTTTGACACCTATATGCAGCGTCGCCAACGCCCTGACAATCCGAATGATACCCTTGAATACCCTGTCTTTATGGAATTGCTTGGGGACTTCCGCGACCGCACCATTCTCGATTTAGGCTGTGGGGATGGTCGTTTTGGGGTTGAACTCATCGCTCGTGGATGTGGAACTTACACCGGCGTAGAAGCCTCCAAACGAATGGTGAGCGCAGCTCAAGAACCGCTTGCCTCTGCTGGTGGCGTGCTCCATCATGCCTCGATTGAAACTTGGACCTATCCTCAAACGAAGTTTGACCTCGTGGTTTCGCGGCTTGCACTTCATTACGTGGAGAATATCACCCAGATTTTCGGGTGGGTTCATCACACCCTCAAATCCGGCGGTCGATTTGTCTTCTCGGTTGAGCATCCGGTGATTACCTCAGACAATAGCGCTGCCGTAGGGTCAGGGGTTCGCCAGAACTGGATAGTGGATGACTACTTTGTCACGGGCAGACGTGATGTTCAGTGGATGGGGAGTCAGGTAACGAAGTATCACCGGACCATTGAAAACTACTTTACTGGGCTTCAGAGGGCGAACTTCACGGTGGAGCAGCTTCGTGAGCCGCAACCGCAGCGCGAGTTCATTCAAGATGAGCAGCTCTATAACCGCCGGCTGCGTATCCCCCTCTTTTTGGTAGTGGCAGCACGACGCAACGACTAAATCAAACCGCTTCAGTTTGCACAAAATCCTCCAGGGTGAACATTGACAGGTCGCGCTCGGTCAGGTGTTTGAGCTTTTTTGCCAGCGCAGGCACATCGGGGATGCGGATCGGTATACTGCCGTCCCACACCTTGCCCTCGATGAGTTTGCCCACCAGCGCCAGCGCCTGCTGAAGGGTTGCTTCGTCTTCCCCGCCTACAACCTGGAGGTGGCTGAGTTTGACCGATTTGCTGCCCTTCTTGAGGGGAATCTCAAGCATGGGCTCCGTGGGTGGAGTAGGTTTGGGGGTGACC
>JACSRJ010000229.1 GCA_014879835.1 Anaerolinea sp. | reverse complement strand
AACCGAAGTCTCTTCCGCCTTCAATCCCTTTCCCCTCGCTCATCCGTTCAGTGTTGGGTCGCTAGACGCATTGCGCGTTCCAGCCCGATTTATTGTGATCACTATCATCGGTACTAGTTTGCTTTGCGCAGCGGCTTTAATATGGCTAAGAAATCGATTGCCTCCACACCATTATCATTTAGTGTTTACTGGAGTTTGTGCGCTGCTGCTAATTGAACTCACGCCCTTTAATGGCAATTCTACCAAGATGCTTTTGCAACGCAGCGTACCACCAGCACTGGGAGTCCTAGAAACGCAACCCTACACCCCCCCTATTATTAATGAGTGGCTTAAATATCAACCGACGAATACCCCCATTTTTCATTTTCCGGACGGACCCCACCGCAATGAGATATTCACGTATCTGATGTGGCAATCATACCATAATCAGCCAATGCTTAACGGTTACGGCAGCTTAGCACCTGCGTGGTTTGGCACCTTTGCTTGGACTGATTTTCCCAACGCCTCCACACTCACTTTCCTTATCAAGCGCAACATTCGTTATGTGCTAATCCACACCAACTTCATGACCCCTGTAGAACGGACTTTATTTGATCAACGTGTTGCCTCAGCGGAAGTAGCTTCACAATTGAAGTATAAGGAACAGGTTGGTGAAGTCCTTATCTATGAGGTAACCGCTAATCCCTAGCGAATTTCACCGAATCAGGACTCATGGCGAAAACAGGAAGAAACCACTGGAGAAGGGCATCTGTTACCGGGTTTGCCTTCACCCCCTAGATGCGTGCGGCGAGGAGAGAGCATGGTCGCCCGCCCCGCAGGGATAAACACCGGGCAGCCACAGGGAGCTGCCCCTACAGAAATGGATTTTGTGGAGGGTGTACCCTCCTCAGCCGCACCGGAGAAGGCGGGATGAGGTCGAAACGCGCAGAATTGCCTTCAAATAACCTTTTAGAGACCGTTTGAAAAGGCCGGGATTTACGCAGATTGAACCTATTTGCCCCCATTTATCGAAAGGGGAAGGTTGAGGGGGTGCCCCCTCAAGAACCTTATCCCCTCCTTCTCCAAACTGGAGAAGGGGGGAAAGGGGGGATGAGGTCAATCATCGAAAGGTGACTTCTCAATTGGCTTCTCAACCCTGTTGGAGAATGCTATAGCGTGCAATTTGAGATCACCGCGATCCAGCGCAGCCCACACCCTGATGCAGGCCGGACTGAAGAAAGTCCTACAGCTCCGCCACAGCGGGGATGACCTCCCGTCCGATCAACGTCAGCGGGGTCAGATCGTGGACGTTGGGCACTGCCGAAAAGATCACATGCTGGACACCAAGGCGGGCCAAGGCGCGGCAGGTGGCGATCACTTCACCAACGCCCGCTCCATCTGCCCCGGCATTAAACGAGGTGAGCACAGTGCGTTCAATCTGGTTGTAGTCCCGCCCCAGTTCGTCACAATGGCGCTTGAGCACCTCTAATTTCTGCCCAATGGGAGTCAGATCCCCAAAGGCAAAAAGATTAACGGCATCCGCATATTGGGCCACAAGGCGCAGCCCCTTCTTTTCGCCGCCCGTACCAATCAGGATCGGTGGATGTGGTTTAGTCAGTGGCTGCGGGTTGTTCATGGGTTCCGCCAAATGGTAGTGTTTACCCTTATAGGGCGAAAAATCGCCTGACCACATCTTTTTGGCAATTTGGAGGGTCTCTTCCAGTCGCTCAAAACGCTCTTTGAGCGGTGGGAAGGGCATTCCAAGCCCAACGGCCTCACGTTCGTACCAACCTGCACCAATGCCTAACCAAGCGCGCCCGCCAGAGAGAACATCAAGGGTGGTGACCTGCTTCACCAGAAAGCCCGGTGGGCGGTAGTTCACCCCGGTGACCATGGTGCCTAAGCGTGCACGTTTGGTCACCCCCGCCAAAAAGTTTAGAGCACTATAGCCTTCAAGCATAGGATCTTCAGCATTTCCGATCCCGCCACCAATCTGGAAATAGTGATCCATGACCCAGATGCTGGCAAAACCCACCTCGTCGGCAGTCCGCCCGATCTCAGCGAACTTTGCCCCCAGATTTTGAGGGCTGCCGGGCCAATCAAACCGTGGAATTTGTAACCCGATTTTCATAAGAACTCCTCATTGCGTGGTTCAGACCTGATCTGAAGGATGGGCATCAGAACAATACAGACCTGTCTTCCTTACAAAGAATACAGAACGGTCTGTATTGAGTCAACTATCCTTTTGGGTGAGAGGGATGATCAGATTAGGGACTGGATAAAGCATCCTCTGGCAAAGGAAGGCCCTATGTCCGTAAGTTTGCCCCCTTCAGGGTGAGGCGGGCTGAAGGGGCAGCAGGCATTTGGCGTTTAGGGCAGGCGGATGGTGTTGGTCATGAACAAGATAGCCACACTCATCACACTGACGGCGAGGAACAGGATCACGGAGAGGATCATCCGCTCGCCAGCCGTCATCCCAAAAATACGCCCATCGCTCACTTCGGATGCTTGGCGTTCCCGCACCCCAAAATCAGTTTCTTTTTCGTCATCGGTCACCAGACTGCGCAGATCATCAGGATTGGTCATGGACTGAATCTCGATCTCAACTCAATTGGCTTTGCTTGCTTTCATTTTAACCCAACTTTTTGCTTGACGCTTGCTCTGGATCATGATAGGATTTGGCTCAAACCACATACACAAATCCATCATGAGCGGCGGAGAGATACGGCTCTGTGAAACCGCAGCAACCCCTGAAGCGTCGGGACGGTGCTAAATCCGGCAGGTAACCTGCAAGATGGGTGAGGTCTATAGCAGTGATCAACGCGCCTCTCCATCTTGGCAGAGGCGTTTTTGTTTTTGCAGAAGGGCGGGGGGTGACGCCACTAAGGTAGATGGACATGGCCGATCAATTCGATAAGGACAGGCTGCTTAAATCGCTTCAAGCGCAGCGATTGATGCTGGAGGTGACGTTGGAGCAGCTTCTCCCAGAAGATATGCTCCTCGTAGTGGAGCCGGGGATTATGACTGTTAAGGACATCGTGTCCCACGTGAACCTTTGGGATCAGCGGGGCACGGTGTGGCTGCAAGAGGCCGCCCGGGGCGAGACCCCGACAATTCCTTTGCCGGGCAAAACTTGGCATGATCTGGATGCGCTGAATCAGGAAGCCTATGAAGCGCATAAAGATGATCCTCTGGCGGAGGTGCTGGAGACCTTCGCAGCGCTTTTTCCGCCTTTGCTCGAAGTGGTCAAAACCATTCCCCCAGAAGGCTTCAAACGTCGTTTCCGTTACTTTAACGGGGATCAGGACGAGTCCATCAGCGTGGCGCGGCTGGTACAGTGGCGCTACCACCACTATCTTTCGCACGGGCAGCACATTCGGAACTGGATGAAGGGGTTTGTTTGATGTCAGTCAATTTACGTTATCTAGAAGCCATCAAAGACCATGTGTTGATCTTTGATGGGGCGATGGGCACAAGCATCCAGCGCTTTAACCTGACTGCTGAGGATTTTGGGGGCGAAGCCCTTAACGGCTGTAACGATTATCTGGTCATCACGCGCCCGGATGTCATTGAGCAGATTCACGCCAGTTTTTTGACCGTGGGCAGCGAGGTGATCGAAACCGACACCTTCCGCTCCAACCGCATGACTCTGCGTGAATACGGCTTGCAAGACGAGGTCTTAAAGATCAATCGGGCCGCTGCAAGTCTGGCCCGAAAGGTAGCGGATCGGTTCGCGGCCGAGACCGGACGCCCGCGTTTTGTGGCGGGCAGCATCGGCCCGACGGGCAAGCTGCCCTCCTCCGATGATCCCGAACTCTCCAACGTAACCTTTGACCAACTCTCCGAGGTATTTTATGAGCAGGCACAGGGGTTGGTTGAAGGCGGCGCGGATGTACTGCTGATCGAGACCAGCCAAGACATTTTGGAAGTGCGGGCGGCCATTCACGGTATACAGCGCTACTTTAACGAGAGCGGCAACCGGGTAGCGGTACAAGCGCAGGTGACTCTTGATACCAGCGGGCGGATGCTCTTGGGCACCGACATCGCAGCCGCGCTCACGATCCTTGAGGCACTGCCCATCGATGTGATCGGCCTGAACTGCTCCACTGGGCCGGAACACATGCGCGAACCCGTGCGTTACCTGACCCAGCACGCCACCAAGCCGATCAGCATCCTGCCCAATGCAGGTCTGCCTATCAACGTCGATGGCGAAGCCGTTTACCCGATGGAGCCAGAGCCATTTGCCCGGATGCTGGCCGAGTTTGTGGAGTGGGGCGTCGCCTGTGTCGGGGGCTGCTGCGGTACGCGACCCGAACACCTGACCAAAGTGGTTGAACATGTGGGCCCAAACCGCACCCGCAGCCCACATCCCTCCGATACGGAGCCGCGTGTGGCCTCCGGGATGCGCTCCATCCCGATGTCCCAGAACCCCGGCCCAACGATGATCGGAGAACGGGTGAACAGTCAGGGCAGCCGAAAGATCAAACGACTGCTGCTGGCGGACGATTATGAAGGTATCTTGCAGGTTGCTCAGGAACAGGTGGACAGCGGTGCACATATCCTTGATGTGTGCGTGGCCCTCACCGAACGCTCGGATGAAGCCCTACAAATGCGGACGCTGGTCAAAAAGCTCTCGATGAGTGTTGAAGCGCCCCTGATGATCGACGTCACCGATCCCGAAGTGGCAGAAGCGGCGCTGTCGGTGTATCCGGGGCGGGGGATCATCAACGGCAACAACCTCGAAAATGGGCGTGAGCGGATCGACCGGATTTTGCCCATCGCCCGCAAACATGGCGCGGCCGTGCTTTCGATGACCATTGATCAGCAGGGCATGGCAAAAACGGCGGAGCGTAAACTCGAGGTGGCGCGGGCCATCCACGATATTGCCGTGAACGAGTACGGCATGAAGCCCGGTGATCTGATCTTTGATGCGCTCACCTTCACCCTTGCCACCGGTGACGCCGAGTTTGTAGACAGCGCCAAAGCCACCCTCGAAGGTATCCGGCTGATCAAACAGAATCTGCCCGGAGTCCTGACTGCGCTGGGGGTCTCCAACCTCAGTTTTGGTTTGGGTGAGGCAGCGCGGGCGGTGCTGAACAGCGTCTTTCTGTACCATGCGGTGCAAGATGGACTGGACATGGCCATCGTGAATCCGGCGCATATCAAACCCTATGCGGAGATTCCCGAAGAACAGCGCGAACTGGCCAACGATCTGATCTTCAACCGACGCCCCGATGCGCTGCCTCAGTTCATCGCTTACTTTGATCAGAATGCGATCACCCTTGACAGCGGCGCGGCGGACGTGGATCCCACCGAGGGCATGACCCCCGAACAGAAGCTGCACTGGCAGATTGTCCACCGCAAAAAAGAAGGGGTTGAGGCATTAGTGGATGCCTGCCTTCTGAATCAAGACCCAGTGGCAGTACTGAACAATGTGCTGCTGCCTGCCATGAAAGAAGTCGGCGACAAATTCGGCGCGGGTGAATTGATCCTGCCCTTTGTCCTTCAGAGCGCCGAGACCATGAAAAAGACCGTCGCCTACTTGGAGAAGTTCCTCGAAAAGAAAGAGGGCACAACCAAAGGCACAGTGGTGCTGGCAACGGTCTACGGTGACGTTCACGACATCGGCAAGAATCTGGTCAAGACCATTCTCGTGAACAACGGTTACACCGTGCATGATCTGGGCAAACAGGTTCCGGCCAATGTGATCATTGAGGCGGCACAGCAGCATAACGCCGACGCGATTGGTCTGAGTGCCCTTCTGGTGAGCACCTCCAAACAGATGCCCCTGATCGTGAATGAACTGGCCCGGCGCGGCCTGAACTATCCGGTGTTGATCGGCGGCGCAGCGATCAACCGCCGTTTTGGGCGGCGCATCCTGTTTCTTGAAGGCTCCGGGGAGCCTTACGGGCCGGGGGTGTTCTACTGCAAGGACGCCTTTGAGGGCTTGGAAACGATGGATAAACTGGTGAATGATCAGCACCGCCCTGCTTTTCTGGAGCAGATCCATCAGGAAGCCTATGCGGAACTAGGCAGGGTGCAGCCTACCCGGAGTGCGACTGCTTCGGGTAAATCAGCGGTCTCACCCGCGCCCAATGTGCCCGCTGTGCCTTTCTGGGGCAGCAGAACCATTGATAAGATACCCCTTGAAATGGTCTTGCAGCATCTGCATAAGCCCGAATTATTCCGCCTCAGTTGGGGCGCAAAAAACGCTCATGGTGCGGAGTGGGACAAGATCAGCGCTGATTTTGAGGCGCGTTTAGCGCGGATGAGCCGTGAGGCCATTCACAAACATCTGCTTGAGCCACGCGCTGTCTACGGTTACTTCCCGGCGAACAGTGATGGGGATGATCTGATCATCTTTGATCCGGCGCTGTATGCTGCCGAGGGCACCAAAACCGAGATCGCCCGCTTCCACTTCCCCCGGCAGGACGCTGGTGAGTTCTTGTGCATCAGCGACTACTACCGCAGCTTGAGCAGCGGTGAAACCGATGTGGTCGCGCTTCAGGTGGTCACAGTGGGCGAGTCCGCTACCCGCCACTTTGAGAGCCTTCAGAGTGCCCATGAATACACCGAAGGGTACTTTTTCCATGGGCTGGCGGTACAGTCCGCAGAAGCGACAGCGCAGTACGTTAATCAGCATATCCGACGCGAACTGGGACTTGATCCCAAACAGGGCAAACGTTACTCGTGGGGGTATCCCGCCTGCCCTGATCTGGAAGATCACGCGCAGGTGCTGAAGCTTTTGCCCGAAGCGGCGGAGAAATTGGGCATGAGTCTAACCGCTGC
The DNA here is from genome assembly GCA_014879835.1 of Anaerolinea sp. Lineage (GTDB taxonomy): Bacteria > Chloroflexota > Anaerolineae > Aggregatilineales > UBA2796 > UBA2796. The sequence goes on along the minus strand of JACSRJ010000229.1, from coordinate 13,252 downwards.
TTATCAATGGGTGCCGGAGCAGTCTACAGCCGCGATTTTCGCCCACCATCCAGAAGCGAAGTACTACGCAGTGGGTGGTGGTAGGCTGGAGCAGCTCACCAGCGGGGATTAACCCTCACCCGCACACGGCTGAGGGGGCGACAGTAAATTTTAGGGTAGGTTGATAGCCCTCACCCCCGGCCCCTCTCCCGACCGCCGCTTCGCGGCTAGGAGAGGGGGGGAATCTTTTGTGGGGGCGTACCCCACTACCCCCAGATCGGGGTGTTTGAGGGGTTTACCCCTCAGAGTCTAGATTCCCCCTTCTCCCGTTTACGGGAGAAGGGGCAGGGGATGAGGGTTCATGGGCAGGGACGAGATCGTGAGGGTGTTGGAGGCAGATCGTCATGAGCGCACGACCTGAACTGAAGATCAGCGCTGAGGCATTTTGGGTGTTTGTGAACCAGCCTGAAAACACGGTGTTCCCCGCCATTCCTGAAGAATCCCAGACTCTGCCCCCGGTGCAGGCATAAATGTCCCTCACCGAGATTCCGCTCAAACCGCCCCTTAAGTGGGCGGGGGGCAAACGCTGGTTGGTGCCTCGCCTTCAACTGCTGTGGGAGGTGCACCTCAAGCAATATCCAGAAGCGCGCCTTGTGGAACCCTTCTGCGGTGGCTTGGCGGTGACCCTAGGTTTACAACCGGAACGGGCGCTGCTGAACGACATCAACCCGCACCTGATCAACTTTTACCGCTGGCTCCAAAAGGGACTGGTGATCGATCTAAACGATCTGCCCATGCGAAACGATCCTGACCTGTTCTACGCCCATCGGGATCGCTTTAATGCTTTGATCACAACGGGTAAAGCGAAGACGGCAGAGGCGGCGGCGCTTTTTTATTACCTGAATCGCACGGGTTTTAACGGGCTGTGCCGGTTTAATAAACAGGGGGCGTTTAACGTGCCGTTTGGCAGGTACAAAACCATCAACTACCGCACGGATTTTACCCCTTATCGAAGGCGGTTTGAGAGGTGGCGCTTTTTGTTGGGTGGGTTTGAGCAGCTTTCGATTCTGCCTAATGACTTTGTATATGTAGACCCACCTTATGATGTGGAGTTCACCCAGTATTCGTCGGGAGGATTCTCATGGGCGGAGCAGGTTAGGTTGGCGGAGTGGCTAGACTGTCTTAACCATCCGGTAGCGCTCTCCAATCAGGCGACCGAGCGCATTGTTGATCTCTATTCCAACTTGGGGTTCCAACTTGAATTTCACCAGACGCCGCGTCGTATCAGCGCCAACGGGAATCGCACCCCGGCGCGAGAAGTGCTGGCGTTGAAGCATATTCAGAGCGCTTGAGGAGGATGACAGATGACTCGCCAAAAAATGCAGGCAAACCCACTCTTAAATGGTTCCCCGCTGCCCACATTCGCCCTACAAGGTCTGAACGGGCAGATCGTCCGGGGGGAGGATGCCCAGCGCCCACGGGGGATAGTGGTAGCGTTTATTCATGGGACGTGGTGCCCCTACTGTGTGCGCCAGATCGTGCGCCTCAATCGGGCATTTCCCCATCTGGCAGAACTAGAGGTGGGTTTGGTCTGCATTTCCAAAGACCCTGAAGTGACCATCAGCGCCTATCAAGCGACCGCCTCACCGCCCCTTCAGTTCCCTCTGTTGGCCGATAGTGAACCGTCTGTATCCCATCAATTTGGGGTTTATGATCCCGATCATGAATCACCTTATCCTTCGGTTTTTTACGCCGATAAGGAGGGCAAGATCGCCTACACCGATGTCTCGTCCGATCCCGACTGCTATCCAAACATGAATCGACTGGTGGAAGTGATTCGGCATGGCAACCGGGCGCTGCCCCCGGTGGAGGGCTAACCCCCTCATGCGCAGAGGTTACCTGCTGCTGTGTTTTGGCATACTTTTACTGCTGCCCCAAGCCTTGATCGCAGGCGAAACGCCCGTTTATTTGATCGGTGCGGGTGATATTGCGGCGTGCAGTTCACCCGGTGATGAAGCCACCGCACGCTTGATCGAAGGCTTGATCGACCTCAAGCGTGATGCCGTGTTCACCGCGGGCGACAACGCTTATCCGGAGGGTTCACCGGAGGACTTTGAGAAGTGTTATGGGCCCTCATGGGGGCGTTTTAAGACGATCACACGCCCCGCTTTGGGCAATCATGACTACGCCACAAGGGGCGCGGAGGGGTACTACCAGTATTTTGGCGAGGCCGCCCGCCCCGAAGGATTCAGTTTTTACGCTTTTGAACATGGGGAATGGTTGATCTTGATTCTCAACAGCAGTATCGATGGACGTATGGGGGAGTCCATCCAAGGCAAATGGCTTCAGGAAACGTTGGAGGCAAGCCCGCACCGCTGCGCGATGGCGATCTGGCATCACCCCCTGCACGCTTCAACCACCACCCAACCTTACCGGGATCGCCCTCGTGATGTGGGTGATCTGTGGCGGGTGCTGTATCAGTACGGGGTTGAGGTAGTGATCAACGGGCATGTCCACGCCTATGAGCGTTTTGCCCCCCAAAACCCCGACGGTGAACTTGATCCAAAGCGGGGCATTCGTCAGTTTATTGTGGGTACAGGCGGCGCGCCTCTGAACAAACCTCCAGAAAAACGGGCCGCCCACAGAGAAGTTTTTGATTCATCCACATGGGGCGTGATCCGTTTTGAACTGCGCCCCGATAGTTATGCGTGGGAATTTTTCCCGGTTGAGGGGGGGACTTTCCACGATTCCGGGGAAGCCAAATGTGTGAAGTGAGGAGAGCATGAGCAGCATCGTAACTTTTCGAGAACGGCTGGGGCGCGGCGTGATTCTGGCCGATGGGGCCATGGGAACGATGCTCCATCAGTCTGGAGCCGCAATTGACGCCTGTTTTGATTATCTGAATGTCTCCGACCCGGCGCGGGTAGCGGCGACCCATCAAGCGTTTTTAGACGCTGGGGCGGAACTGATTGAGACCAATACCTTTGGGGCGAACCGTTTTAAGCTGAGCCTTCATGGGTATCAGGACGAACTTGGGGCGATCAATGCGGCGGGGGTGAAAATCGCCCGTGAGGCAATCCGCGTCAGCGGACGTCAGGCTTATGTGGCCGGTTCTGTGGGTCCGCTGGGGGTGCGCCTTGCACCTTACGGCAAAGTTCAGCCAGAGGAAGCTTTTGCGGCTTTTGGGGAGCAGATCAAAGCCCTGATCGAAGCTGGCGCCGACGCGATCATCCTCGAAACCTTCACCGATCTAAACGAGATTAGTGAGGCGATCAAAGCCTGTCGGGCCGTCAACGCGGCAGTACCCGTGATCGCCTCTATGACCTTCACCCGTGACAGCACAACGATCTATGGCGACTCCCCCGCCGAAGTCGCCAATACCCTGACCGAGGTAGGTGCGGACGTGATCGGGGTGAACTGTTCCAGCGGTCCTTCGCAGCTCAGCCGCATCGCTCGAATCATGCACGCCGCCCAACCCGGAGCCCGAATCACGGTCATGCCCAATGCAGGCTTCCCAGAACAGGTCGGGGGGCGGATGATCTACCCAGCCGCCCCCGATTACTTCGGCGATTATGCCCTCACCCTGCGTGATCTGGGGGCCACCATCATTGGCGGCTGCTGCGGCACCACCCCGGATCATATCCGCGCCATGCGTCAGGCCCTCGATTCGCCTACGCGCAAAGCCTCCCCCATCCTCATGCCCAGTACGGGGCAGGAGTTGATCGAAAATGTGGAGCCTGACCGCGAAAAAACCGGACTGGCAAAACGTCTGGCGGCAGGTAAGTTTGTGTTTACCGTGGAGATGGCGCCGCCCCGCAGCTTCAACGCCCAAAAGGTGATCGCTTCCGCCCAGATGTTGAAGGAAGCCGGCGCGGATTGTATCGACGTCTCCGACAGCCCGATGGCTCGGATGCGCATGAGTCCGTGGGCGGTTTGTCATCTGGTGCAGGATCAACTGAGCATGGAGACCATCTTGCACTTTCCTACCCGGGGGCGTAATCTGCTGCGGGTGCAGGGGGATCTGCTGGCGGCCCATGCCTTAAAGGTGCGCAATATCTTTGTGGTTATGGGTGATCCCACCGCCATTGGGGATTACCCAGACGCCCACGACAAATATGATATTGTCCCTTCAGGTTTGATCCGACTGGTGAAGCATAACCTGAACACGGGCACCGATCAGGCAGGCAATTCCATCGGGCAGCCCACCTCATTTTTTGTCGGTTGTGCCCTCAATTTGTGTCCGCCGGACATTGATAAAGAGATCGGCACCCTGATCAAAAAGATCGAGGCGGGCGCGGATTTTGCGCTTACCCAGACCGTCTACAACCCCCATCAGGTGGAGGCGTTCCTGAAGCGCTTTGAACAACTCTATGGGGCGCTCAAACTGCCTATTCTTGCGGGTATACTGCCGCTTTACGGGGCGCGTCATGCGGCCTTTTTGCACAATGAGGTGCCGGGGGTGGATATTCCCGAAGCGATCCGCGAACGGGTGAACGCGGCAGGCGAAGTCGCGCCGACGGTGGGGGTGGAAATCGCAGCCCAAATCCTGCGCGACCTGAACGGGATGGTGCAGGGCGCATACCTCATCCCACCCTTTGGCAAGTACGAAATGGCGGCGTCCATCATCGAGCACACCTTGCAAAAGGCTTAAGGAAAGCGCCGGGGTTTGGCCCACACATCCATCATACGCCTCTGCCCTGCCCCCTCAGTCCCCACTCAAACTGAGGGGGCGGGGCTTTTTTGAGATCGTAAGCGTTGGGCATGGCACACGACGGCCTTACGGCAAAACCGCTTTTGTCGGGGCAGTTCGAGGGGGAACCTGCACAAGACCGGATCACTCCTTCACGCTGCGATCTGCTATGCCCTCTCTAGTCAAAACGCGCTTCTCTGGTAAACTTATCCCGTTTATCTTGCCAACATATTGAGATACAGCAGTCTTTGACAAGGGGTAAGTTGTGCGCATCCTGATCACCGGCGGGGCGGGTTTTATTGGTTCACATCTGGCAGATCGTGTCCTTTCTGAAGGACATACGGTGGTTGTGGTTGATAATCTGATCACAGGCAGCTTGGACAACATCCGCCACCTGATGGGACGCCCCGATTTCACCTTCATTCAGCAAGACATCTCCGAACCGTACACCCTTGAGGGCGAGCTTCAAGCGATCCTTCACTTTGCTTCCCCCGCCAGCCCCATTGACTATCTCAAACTGCCCATTGAGACTCTTAGAGTTGGCGCGATGGGCACTTACCATACCCTTGAGATCGCCCGTCAAAAGGGGGCGCGGCTGCTGCTTGCTTCCACCTCTGAAGTGTACGGCGATCCCCTTGTTCACCCCCAGCCCGAAGGCTACTACGGTAATGTCTCCTCCACCGGGCCACGAAGCTGCTACGATGAGGCCAAACGGTATGCCGAAGCGATGGTGATGGCATTTCAGCGGACACACGGGATTGATACCCGCATCGTGCGCATTTTTAACACCTTTGGCGAACGGATGCGCCTTGAGGATGGACGGGTTGTGCCCAATTTTGTGGCACAGGCCATCCGGCAGGAACCGCTCACGGTTTACGGTGATGGAGAACAAACCCGTAGTTTTTGTTATGTGAGCGATTTGGTAGAAGGGGTACTGCGGCTTTTGATGCTGCCTCGTTCTGGGGAAAGCCCCAATCCGACCAACATCGGCAACCCCAACGAGATGACCATTCTCCAGTTTGCTCATGTGGTCAACGCCATCACCGATAACCCGGCGGGGATCGTATTCAAAAACCAAGATCGGATTCAAGACGATCCTCAAACCCGACGGCCAGACATCAGCCGTGCCCGCCAACTTCTCAACTGGGAGCCGCAGGTATCGCTCCACGAAGGTCTGGAACGCACTATCCGTTATTTTGAGAAACGCATCAAGGTATGATGGCTTGAATCGGATTGCGCTCTCCACGGAGCGTCTGCCTGCCCTCATCTGGATTACTCTGGCGCTCATCACTGGGATCAGCGCAGCGAAACTGCCGCTGCTTTGGGTTGTTGTCCTGTTCAGCGCGGCGGCCCTTCTGGTGGCCCTTCTGATCGAAGTGCGCATTGGACTGTTGATCACCCTGATCTGCGCCCCGCTCAAGACTCTCATTGAGACTGAAGGCAAAACTGCACTTCCTCTTGATATTGGGCAGATCAGCTTGCTGATCACGGTGGGCGCGTGGGCCCTGCGCACCATCGCTGATCAACGTTCTTTTATGCCCCCCGGCAAACGCATTCTGATCCCAGTTCTGATCTTTATCGGGTGCGCGGGTCTCAGTTTATGGACAACTTTTGCCCCCGGAGCCACCCTCAACGAGCTGATCAAGTGGCTGGAGATCGCTGTGGTGATGGTGTTGGTGATGTCGCTGGGGGGGGCGGGATGGACGGCGGCGGCCCTTATCCTCGCCGCCGTCGCACAGGGTCTGTTGGGGATTTACCAGTTTCAGGGCGGCTCTGGTGCGCCTCACCTGTGGATTCTGGATTTCCGTTTCTTTCGAGCCTTTGGCTCCTTCGGGCAGCCAAACCCATTTGGGGCATTTATGGGTCTGAGCCTGCCGCTGGCATTGGGTGCGGTTTATGGAGCAGCCGCGGAGGCGCTGGATCGACACCAGCAGAAGCTAAAAGGTGCGCTGGCGTGTTTAGGGCTGAGCGCCCTTGCCCTGCTTGCCGCCATGATCATCGGCGGGGGGTTAATTGTCTCGTGGAGCCGGGGGGCATGGCTTGGCTTTGGGGCCGCCTTAGCGATCTTGATCCTTTTTGGCCCGCGCCACCGCAGACATGGGGTTCTGATCCTCGGCATCGTATTGGTGATCGGGGTGGGAAGCATCGTCACCGGATTAGCCCCGGCCTCGCTGGTGGCCCGGGTGAGCGATTTCACTCAGGACTTAACGGGTATTGAGGACGTTCGTGGACGGGCCATTGATGACGCCAATTATGCGGTGATTGAACGACTGGCACACTGGCAAGCTGCCGTCGGTATGGCCAATGATTACCCCTTCTCTGGGGTGGGTTTTGGGGCCTATGAAGCGGCTTATCCCCGTTATGCGCTCATGAACTGGCAGATCGCCCTAGGCCACGCCCACAATTATTATCTCAATGTGCTTGCTGAGACCGGGATCATCGGGTTGAGCGCCTATTTAGGCATGTGGGCAGGGTTATACTGGTTCACCTTGCGCGCCCTTCGGGGCAGACGGGGAATCCAGCGTGGTCTGGCCTTGGGGCTGTTAGGGGTATGGACTCATCTTGCTGTACACAGTGTCTTTGATAAGTTGTATGTTAACAATTTGTTCTTGCATCTTGGGGCAATGCTTGGTTTAATTGGTGTTTTGCTGCCAGTGCAGAATCTTCTCAGTCGAGAAAAATAGGTGGGAGAAACAGGGGAGCAATGGGCTTGACGGACACTTTCAAGCGCGATACCGCCGCGCCGGAACCGCGGGAATTATCAACCTCAAATGGTGGCTTTTTGACCCGACTCAATGATCGGGATGGTTATATTCGCAAGTTCAGCCGCCGTTATGGGGGCGCAAAGGCCGCCGAACTGGAGCGGTTTGTGAAGTTCCTCTTTGTGGGCGCATTGGGCGCAGTCATCGACTTAGGCCTGACCAACCTGCTCATGATCTTGTTTCATGTTCAGGATGGTGATGTGCATCTGGTGGTGGTTGCCGGCTCTATCGGTTTCATTTGCGCCGTATGCAGCAATTTCTTCTGGAACCGCTATTGGACCTACCCAGATTCCCGTTCCCGCCGCATCCGCCACCAACTGGCCTTGTTTTTTTTGATCAGCTTCTTCGGTCTCGTGATCCGCGCTGTTGTTGTGGGGCTGTTCTCTAACCCCTTTGCGGAATTTGTGACCAACACGGCCCACAGCATGAATCTGGTGATCGAAGATCGGGTGCTGTTTAAGATTGGGGCCAACATGGCGGTGATCATGGCGTTGGTGATCGTAGCTTTGTGGAACTTCTTCGCCAACCGTTATGTAACCTACAACGATGTGGACAAATCTGCTGCTCCTCAGACCACTCCGTGACTTTGGCGATTGGCATTGATTACACCCCTGCTTATGAGCAAGGCGGGGGGATCGGGCGTTATGTCCGCGAACTGATTGGGGCCCTTGCTCAGCAGGATCAATCGACTTCCTACCGGCTGTTTGTGATGGGCGCTGGACGGAAAGCACTTCCGCCCCCACCGGGCCCCAATTTCTCCTTCGCCCCGGCATCCCTCACCCCGGTCTGGTTTGCCCGTCTGTGGCATCGGGCCCACTTGCCCATCCCCGTGGAAAACTGGGTCGGTAAGGTGAATCTGTATCACGCCACCGATTTTGTCCTACCCCCAACCCGGCGCAGCACTCGTACTGTCCTCACCGTTCACGATCTCTCGTTTGTGCGGGTTCCGGAAGCGGCCAGCCCATCACTCAAAGCTTATCTGGATGCGGTCGTACCCCGTTCGGTCAGGCAGGCTGATCAAGTGCTGGCGGATTCTGCGGCCACCAAAAACGATCTATGTGAGCTTTATGGGGTTGATCCGGGCAAGATAGAAGTCCTCTACAGCGGTGTCCATCCCCGCTTTCGGCCCACCCCAGAAGGCGCTTCCATCCGGGCTAAATATGGGTTAGGGGATGCCCCTTATGTGCTGGCCGTTGGCACCGTTCAACCCCGCAAGAACTATCAGCGTTTGATCGAGGCACTGTCGCAGCTTCCCCCGGATTTGGACGATGTGCAGTTGGTGATTGCGGGGGGCAAGGGCTGGCTTCAGGGCCCTATTTATGAGTCGGTGGATCGCCTAGGGGCGCGTGATCGGGTGCGCTTTATTGGTTTTGTAGAGGACGCCGATCTGCCCGCTTTGTACTCAGAAGCGCGGGCGCTGGCGTTTCCTTCGCTCTATGAGGGCTTTGGGCTGCCCATCCTCGAAGCCTTTGCTTGCGGCACGCCTGTTTTGACCACGCCTGTGTCTTCGCTGATCGAGGTGGCGGGCGATGCGACCATCCTCGTTGATCCCCTCTCGGCAGAAGCGATTCGGGATGGTTTGGCGCGCCTGCTGCGTGATGAAACCCTTCGGGCGCAATTGATTGAGCGCGGATTCATTCAGGCGGCGCAGTTTACATGGGAGCGTGCGGCGATGCAGCTTCGGGCAGTGTACCAGCGCTGGCTTTAACGCGATTTTGGCTTCAGTGCTCAAAACTCCTATAATTTTGGTATCATCCTTACAGGTGCAGGATAGGTTATGCTCTGGCTCATTGATGGACATAATGTGATCGGTCAGTTGCAGGACCTCTCCCTTGATGATCCCTACGACGAAGCCAAACTTACCCAAGCGATCCGCCGCTATGTCATGCGCGGTAACGGTAAGGTCAAAGCCATCATCTATTTTGATAACGGGCTTCCGGGGGGGTTTTCCAAAGAACTCTCAAGCCACTATGTGGAAGTGATTTTCGCGCCGCCGCGCACCCCCGCAGATCGGTTGATCATGAAGCGTGCCAGTGCTTTACGGGCTAAATCACAAGAATTTGTGCTGGTCACCTCGGATGATCATATCCGTCAGTTGGGGTTTGCGTATGGGCTAGAGATGATCGCTTCTGAGGAGTTCGCCCTGCTCATCGGCTTTCGCCCAGTGGAGGTGCCCGACGATGACGACTCACCCCAAAGCGACGCCAATCAACCCCGCAAAACCCGCACCGTGATCCTTTATGATAAAGACCCCAACCCGGTGATCAGCCAGCAAGAGATCAACTACTGGCTGCCCATTTTTCAGCACAAACTGCATCAGGTTCGGGCCGCCAAAGCCGCCAAAGAACTGGCGGAACGTCAGGCTGCACAGGAGGCCGCTGAACGTCGTCGGCTGGAACGGGAGCGGCTGAAACAGACGGGCAAAAAGAAGCGCCCCTAAAGCGACCCTCTATACCAACACTTGAAGTAATCTCAACCAACATTCAGGGCTGGATTCAGAATCTAGTCCCCTAGGCCATCCGGCGGTCAGGAAATCTGAAAACAATGCGTGTGACTATCATCACCTCTTGGGCAACGGATATTATCGGGGGCAGCGGTACCGCGGTGTTCTTTAACGCCTTCCATGAAGGGCTGCGGGCACAGGGTTATGAGGTTGATTTGATCACACCCAACTTTGACACTTCTGACTATGTGGATGCGACTCTACGTCGATTCCTCTTTAATGCGGATCTGCATCATGATCCCCGAATCCAACAGGCTGATGTCTTGATCGGCTTTGATTATGATGGCTATGGGCTTGATCCTGCCGCCCGCCCTCCATTGATCGCCTCCGCTCATGCTGTTTTTGGCGATGTGTACCAGTGGGAACATGAGCCTTTTAAGACGATGGTACGCGCTCAGGCCTTTTTTGATCAGGTCAACATGGAACGGGCCGATCAGGTGACGGCGGGCAGCCGCTATGCCCAGTCACGGATCAGCGCTTTATATGGGATTGCGGCAGACAAGATCAGGGTCATTCCGCATGGCATGGCGCGCCCCGCTTGGATGGACGAAGCGGCCTTGCCCCCCTCCCCGAAGGATCATCCGGTGATCCTCGCGGTGGGCAAAATGTACCCGCGCAAACGCCTCGATGTGCTGCTGCGGGCCGTGCCCTTCCTGCGTGAGACCTTCCCCAACATAGAGGTGCGCATCGTGGGTACAGGGTTGGAGTGGGAGAACCTCCATCAATTGACGGATGAACTGGCTATCAATGCCTCGATCACATGGCTGGCACACCTCGAAAATCCTCAGGATTTCGCCCGCGAATGGCGTCAGGCAGATGTTTTTTGCCATCCCAGCAGTCAGGAGAGCTTCGGTTTTGTGTACCTTGAAGCGATGATGTTGGGCAAGCCCATTGTGGCCGTGCGGAGTGGGGCCGCCCCTGAAGTTCTAGAGGATGCGGCCCTGTTAGTAGAACCGGAGAACCCTCCGGTGCTGGCTGAAGCAATCACCCGCTTCCTGAAGGATTCCAGCCTTCGCCAAAGGTATGGGGAACGGGGTAAATTGCGAGCGCCGCGATTCACTGTTGAGGACATGATCAAAGGTTACGCTGAAGTCATTGATCGGGTGTGCGGCGCTCGTCGCGGTTGATCATATATGTTGGGGTGAATAGTTCACCCCTCAAAGGCCCTGTTATGCCCATCCTATCTTCCCCGTTTAATTACCTCGCTGCTGCCCTTCCGCTGCTCACGGTAATCGGCTTAATGATCTTCAAACGCTGGAGTGGACAGCGGGCTGGCCCTGCGGGACTGCTAATTGGGGTGATTGTGGGGACGCTGGCCTTTGGGCTGAACTTTGAGGTGCTGTGGGTCTCAGCGCTCAAGGGGATCATGCTGGCGCTTTTTGTGCTGGCCGTGTTGATTCCGGCGTTACTGCTCTATCATCTGGTAACCCGATCCGGTGGGATCAGCGCCCTTGCCCGCTGGTTGGAAGCGTTGATCATGGATCAGCACTTGATGCTGATCGTCATCGCGTGGGCCTTCAGCGGGATGCTTGAAGGCTTGGCGGGTTTTGGCCTGCCTATCGCCATCGCTGCCCCAATGCTGGTCAATTTTGGGGTTCCGCCTCTCAATGCCGTAGCCGCTGTTGCGGTTGGGCATTCTTGGGCGATCACCTTTGGCGACATGGGTGTGATCTACCAGACCCTCACCGCTGTGACTGGGCTTGATGGGGCTGTCCTTGCGCCCTATGCGGCCCTGTTTTTGGGGGCCGCGTGTGTGGGCTGTGGTTTCGGTGCCATGCACTTGTTGGGGTTTACCCACAAGTGGCCCACTGTGTTTGGATTAAGCCTTCTGATGGGGACTGTTCAATATCTGCTGGCAGGGGCAAACCTGACGTCTATCGCAGCGCTGGGGGCCGGTGCAGTTGGGATTATTGGGGCAGTGTTGATCAGCAGGCTGCGCAGTGGGCACTCCCCAAAAGTTCCTCTGAACCGCCCTCTGATCGCAGCGCTTGCGGTCTATGGTGGGCTTACCCTGATGATGGCGTTGGTGATTCTCATCTCGCCGCTTTATCAGTCCCTCAATAAACTGGTGTGGCAGATTCCTGTGCCGGCCCTGACCACCCAGACGGGTTTTGTGACCCCTGCGGGGTCCACGCAAGCCATTCGTCCCCTCACCCATCCGGGCAGTTTGATCCTGATCGTCTTTGGGATCAGTTATTGGGGATTCCGCCGCGCCCGTCTGATAGAACCGGGCACATGGCGGCCCATCTTGAGCACCACACGACGCTCGGCGGTGCCTGCTGCGATCAGCATCAGCGCCATGATCTGCCTCTCAATGGTTATGGAACATACAGGCATGACCCTGCTGCTGGCACAGGGGTTCAGTGCGGCACTGGGCGCGATTTTCCCGGTAGTGTCACCGTTGGTGGGGATTCTGGGCGCGTTTGCCACAGGCAGCAACAACAACTCCAATGTGCTCTTTGCGCCCCTTCAGATGAACATCGCGGGGCTGCTTCAGGTCATGCCGATGATTCTGGTGGGGGCCCAGACAGCCGGGGGCGCGCTGGGCAGCATGATCGCGCCGGCCAAACTCGTCATTGGATGCACCACAGTGGGGCTGGATCAGCGTGATGGTGAGGTGCTGCGTCAGACCATCATTTATGCCCTGCTGATCGGGGTGGGGGTGGGTGCATTGACCCTGCTTTTATGCTTACGTTGATGATCAGGACTTAATCAGCCTGCAACACAGCGTTCACTTGGCGCTCCAGTTCAGCCGAATCAACGATCCCCGCCGCGCGGTAAACCACCTGCCAAATGTCGCCTTCAGGCACAAGGATGAGGTATCCGGGATGCCCGCTTAAGCCTGACTGGCGGAAGGCTTCGAGTCCCGTATCGTCTCTAGCATTGACCCGGATCACATCGATCTGTGATGGGTATTTCTGCGCGATCCCATCCACGATGGGAGACATCTGACCTCAAGGCGGTCAGGTAGGGGTGAAGAAAAATAGGAAAGAGGGGCGTTCTCGGTTGAGGTGCAAAATCTCACCGAGGGAAGGGGTGGGCGGGGCGCTGCACGCACTTACCAGTGCCGCCACGATTCCCAATATCAAGAGGTATCGCTTTGGTGTCCCGATGATCATATGGGATGAACCCACAAACAAAAACCCACGTCTTTTTTGGCGTGGGTCATGGACTTTAGTGTTTTTGAAGCCGCCGGGCTGCGGTGTTACCAGCAATTTCGTACAAGAGCGTTAGGGTATCAATGTCCCTTTCGAGATCGATACTTTCGTGGTATCGACTCCATGCTTGTTCTTTCTTTTGGGTGGCAGCGGCGGCGAG
>JACSRJ010000303.1 GCA_014879835.1 Anaerolinea sp. | reverse complement strand
GGTGCATAATCAGGCGATGGCACTGGTGATTCAAACTTGGTGGGTGCGGGCGTCTCGTTGCTCTTTGGGGCCTCGGCTGGTTTGTCCGCCTCAACTATCGCTGCATGGATCGCACTGGGCGCAGGTGAAGTAATTGCTTTAGGCTCCGCCTGCGCTAAGGCTAAAGGGATCGCGTGGGCTTCCCCACCTTCCTGATGACCGTGATGGGGCAGGTCTTCCGGGTCTGGTTCCTCAAAGGTAGCATCATGGCCGTGATCATGACCGGTAAAGAGCGGTTCTGACCAATCATCATGTTTAGTCCAAGGTTTGCTGGTAAAGAGCCAAGCGGCAATACCGCCAACAATCATCAAGGCTCCTACGATGATCATCATGGTCAGGCGATCATTGGCTCCTGAAGCCGAGGCAAGCAGGAAGGAAAGCATGATCAGCGACAAACCGCCGCCAACCACAATCGCAATAGTGCTTTCAAACTCGGATAGTTTTTGGCGGACTTGCACGGGTCAATCCCCCTCTGAAATCAAATATTCTGATATTGATTATAACCCACCAATCGGCGGCTGTCAGGGTTAAGTTCATCACGAGTTGGGGACAACCTTTTAACAGCTTGGGACACTTAGGAAGCAATATGACCCCTCATACCTCTTGACTCCCCGAAGCGCGGGAAAAATCGGGGATGTCGGGCGGGCGCAGCTCACCTCACAACTGGGGTGTGTTGACCATGCCACTTGCATCTGCCCCATTGCTCCCAGAAATCCAATTGACTCCGCTGAATCGATATGATACGATTAGGAACCAAACAATACGTTTGTTTTGCGTGACACAAGTTTGAAAGGTGGGGTTCTTATCAGCGGCGAAGAATATCGAGTCAATGAACAAATTCGTGGGGTAGCCAAGGTTCGCTTGATCGTTGCAGGGGACGACGCTTCTAACGAAAATGTGGGAGTGGTGTCACTGCGGGAAGCGCTCAATATCGCAGCCGAGCGTGGGCTTGATCTGGTTGAAGTTGCACCCAACGCGGAACCGCCTGTGTGCCGAGTGATGGACTACAGCAAGTTCCTCTATGAACGCTCCAAAAAAGAGCGTGAGGCACGAAAGGCGCAAAAGACCATTGAGGTCAAAGAGATTCGCCTGCAGCTTAAGACCAACGATTATCATCTGGGATTCAAAGTGCGCGATGCCCGCCGATGGCTCGGTGAGGGCATGAAAGTCAAAGTGCGCATCAAGTTCGTGGGGCGTGAGATCACTTATTCTGATCTGGGACGCGCCCAAATGAGCGAGATTATCCAAGAGCTTCAGGACGTGGCGGTGGTGGAGCAGGCCCCCATGATGGAGGGCAAATCCTTGTACATGGTACTCGCCCCCGCACCCACCAAAGAAAAGAAACCCAAGCCGCCGGCTGCACCTCAGACGCAGACGCCTCCGCAGCAGTCCAAGTCCTGATCGGGGCAGTGGGTCAGTAAGTCAAAGTCGCGCACCGCACGGATTCGTGCGGTGCTGTCTTGCAGGGAGATAGAGCTAACGTGCCAAAGTTCAAGCTGAAAACCCATAAAGCGACTGCCAAGCGCTTTCGCGTCACTGGGACCGGAAAAATCGTGCGTACCAAGGGCGGCAAAAGCCATTTGCGCCGTCGTTCCTCAAAGCGGGTGAAACGTCTTTTCGCCCGGATGTTGGAAGTCTCCAACAAAGCTGAACGCCGTCGGGTGAACCGCCTTGCCCCTTATCTGGGTAAACACAAGGCGAATCCGCCACGCGGGTAATTTCGGCCACCTTTTCGTCAAGTTTTAGACAAGACCGTTGGAGATTGAAATAAGCCATGTCGCGTACTAAAGGCGGTTATGTTACCCGCCGCAGTCACAAGAAAATCCTGAAGATCACCAAAGGGCAGCTTGGCAGCAAGCACCTGCTTTTCCGCCGCGCCAACGAAGCGATGATGAAAAGCCTGTGGTATTCGTATCGGGATCGCCGCCAGCGCCGTCGCCAACTGCGGGTGCTGTGGATCGCCCGAATCAACGCTGCTGCCCGCGCTCAGGGGCTGAGCTACAGCCGTCTGGTGAGCGGACTCAAAAAAGCCAGCATCGAATTGGATCGGAAGATTCTCGCTGATCTGGCCGTGCGCGATTCTGCCACCTTTGCGCAGATCGTGGCCGCGGTTAAGTAAGTTTTAGCCTCGATGAGGGGTGATCAGTTATGATCACCAGCCCTCAGAATGAACGAGTCAAACTCGTTCGCTCCCTCCAGAGCCAGACGAAAGTTCGTCGTGAACTCCAACGCCTTGTTCTGGAGGGTGCGAGGCTGATCCGCGATGCTTTTCACGCGGGTTATCTCCCCGATTTTCTGCTCTACACTGCCGATGCCACCCTGCCCGGTAAAGCGGGCGCGGAAACGCTGAGTCTTTTTCAGTCCCAGAATGTCCCCTGTTTTTTGACTTCGGATCAGGTGATGGCAAGTGCTGCGGACACCCAAACCCCTCAAGGCTTGATTGCGGTTTTTCCCCTGCCTACCCATCACATCACCTTACCGGTCACGCTGGCCTTGATTCTTGATGGGGTGGCAGACCCCGGTAATGTCGGCACGATCCTGCGGACTGCGGGTGCAGCCGGCGTGGGGGCAGTTTTTTTGGCCCCTAACTGTGCTGATCCCTATAACCCCAAAGCGCTTCGGGCGGGGATGGGAGCCCATTTTCGGGTTCCGATTCGGATCGCCACATGGGCGCAAATTCGGGCGGAGTGTCAGGAACTGCTGGTGTATGTGGCCGATGGGCAGGGCACCGTCCGCTACGATCAGATCGATTGGGTGCGTCCCTCCGCCCTGATCATTGGAGGGGAAGCACGGGGCGCAGCCTCCGAAGCATGGAAATGGGCCGGCAACAGCGCCGCTATCCCCATGTCCAATGCTTCCGAATCGCTCAATGCCGCCGCCGCGGCCGCAGTGATCCTGTTTGAGGCCCGCCGCCAGCGGGGGTAAGCTTTGTGGGGCGCTGGTGAATCAAAACATCCTGTCACATATGGTCGTTCTCAGGGATATCCAGCAGTCATCACCAACGGGCGCAGATCACGATACCCCTGCCAGCCAGCGGTGGAGAGCATTATCCCCCGCCACGTATCCACGAACACGGGCAGTGTGCTGAATCCTACAAAAGACAGACGATCCCTCGACTGGAGTCTGGTATTGGAAAGGTTGGAACTCAAGACAATGCCTCGTGAGGGGTAAAACAGGCGCACTGTTTGAGAACTACGGCGGGTTAATTGCAGACGCTGTGGGCTGCCCAACTTCGCCACCATAAAGCCGACCGATGCCCCATCCATCGGTTCTACCACCCCTGAAGTAGACTCAAAGGATAAACTGACGGCACCAGCTCTACCATCTTTATCCATGAGGGCACTGAAGCTGAACTGTGGCCCATCAGCCCGGATGATGCCGTACTGCTCATGGATATTTGTGCCCGCGCTCAGGGGGTGCTGGCGCAAGATCGGGATGATCCACTCAAAGGGCGTTTCACCCGGCATAACTCCCAAAATACACAAAACTGGGCAAGCGCTTCCATCTGGGAGGGTGAACATCGCCGCAAACCGGGATGGTCTCATCTCGGCCCCCAGTCGAACCACGCCAATAAGCGCTGCCCATAGGGCAAACAATACCGCCGTCAATGCAAACAGTCGTCGCATCGAGGGATGTTCCTCTAATACACGATTCCTTCAGTAGCGCTCTCACTGAGTCAGTATACACTAGGGGGAGATTTATCGGCATTAATCAGGATTCCCATCATGCCTAGTTTTGGAATTGTGAACAGCACCCAATTAAATCTGCGCGCCCGCCCCACTACCGAGAGCGAGATCGTGCGTGTCCTCTCCCGCGATACCAATTTAGAGATCGTCCGCGATGCCGGGTTTAATTGGCTTGAAGTCAAAGTCCTGCCAGAGGGACAGCGCGGTTTTGTATCCAAACTCTATGTGCGTATCACCAACACCCCAGATGGCGGTGGGGGCACCCCCAGCCCTACCCCCGAACCGCTCACAGGGCAGGGTGAGGTGACCGCTTCTGCCTTAAACATCCGCAGTGCGCCCAGTCTTTCCGCATTGGTGCTGATGAGTGTTAAACAGGGCACACGCCTCAACTTGATCGAGAAGATCGGCGATTGGATCAAGATTCGGCTTGACGATGGGCGAGAAGCCTTTGCGGCGGCCCAGTTTGTCAACCTGAAGCCCGCCTCATCGCCCTCGCCTACCCGGAGCATCG
>JACSRJ010000029.1 GCA_014879835.1 Anaerolinea sp. | reverse complement strand
GATCGACGAAAAGACTGAAGTGTTTGTGCCGCTTCTGGTCAAAATGCTTGATGAATTTGGGGCGCTTGAAACCGGTGATCCGGCGGTGTTCCCTCTTCTTCGCGAGACACTCAAGGAGATAGGACAAGACGGGCGGCGGACGTTTGTAGAGGGGTTGATAGGGCAGAAATGAGGTCTTCACCTCTCACTCCCGTGGTGGCTACAAACTCCGTATTGCCGTTACTGCGGGGGTTTTCAGGCTACCTGCTGGTAGACATGAGATAAACCTCCAAATGGGAGCTTTCGTTCAACTGTTGCGAACCCGCATAGTGACGGCAAAGATGATCCTTGCGGGAGATACTCTGAATTTCTTTTTCGCTTATACTTAGTTCACCTATCCTCTTTGGGGACTCAATCTCGGCTCAGATGAAATGATGGTCAGACTATGTGAACCTCTAGTGAGGGCAACGTATAGATTTTTCACGTTGAATTTGTCAGCATCCAAGACGATGGCATGATCATATTCTAAGCCCTTGATCAGGAGAGTCCTGGATACAATTCGCGGAAACTCGCGCCTACCCGCAAACTTTTCGCGCTGACGCGAGTGCCACGCGGCATCTTTCAGGCTTGGATATTCTCCCATTGAATATAACTTGAGAGCGTTGAGCATCCCATACCATAAATCAGCACGGTACAAATGCGCATTATCTATCTTATGAATCAAGCGCAATATCTCAACAAAACCATTGAATCCTGTTTGCCTAGCAACAGAAACGAGTTTGAGTGCAATATCTGCATGTCTTGTGACTCTAGAAAAGTCCGGGGTGCCACTTATCTCAAATTTGTCTTTGATTGTTTTTAGGGAGGTCGAAACGGCAGTTATGCAAGCTGCGGCAAATTCAATAATTCTCATGGCACGTTGATTTCCAGAAGCAGAATCGAGTTTCCCGGCCCAGGCCATGAGATCGCCGGCCTCCATCGGCTCGATAGATTGATAATTACCTTTCAGTTGTTGTGCAAGCCGATGACAGCCGTGAGGGTTGGAGCCGTCTGGATGAATAGCTACTATCGTGCCCTCCTCTCTGATAGCAGAAAAACATGTCTCGCGGTTACAAGAATCGCTTGACTGTTTCCATCGCAGGGTTGATGCTTCCCAAGATATGGGATCGCCTCTTTCAAGTTTCTCTCGCACGCTCAGTAACCATGCTCCAAGTTGTTCGTTCTTACCCTGCCATCTATATGGCTCTCTAAGTTGTTCTACCGATTCAAAATGGGGTCTTATATCCAATTCCCAATCGACCGGCAGATCATTTTTTCCGAAATTGAAAATACCCTGCAAAGGGTCTCCTAAAATACGGCACGGAAGCATCCCGGCAAGAACCAGAATTAGTTCGTGCTGCGATTTTGTGCAGTCTTGGTATTCATCAACGATTACCCCCGAATAGGATTCTTGAACGACGCGCTGCATGAATCTATGGCAGAGTACAGTGACTGCGCCCATATAGATTTTCGGGTAATCGTCCTTTTCAGGTATTCGCTTAACAAAATCTGCCGTCTGGGGGTAGTGGTTAACGATCCTGAGCGCCCAACCAGCAATAGTGTCCAATTCATAGCATTTTCGATTTACCTTTAGCCTGTTCAATCGGTTTCGAAGCGACTGAACACCGGCATGTGTGTGCGTTAGAATAAGTTGCACCCCTTGCGTGCTTAGAGCTACCATTTCAGCTATTGTTTGTGTTTTGCCACATCCTGCGGGTGCAATGAGGAAGGCTCGATCATGATCCATCAATGATTTGGCAGCATCACTCATGCGCTATACACCCATTGCTCAATCAGCCTCAGTTTTTGAGCCAAATTTGTGTTTGGAATTTGGGCAACTGATTGACTCACATGCCGTCCAATCAATTCCCCAAGATCTGTTCTTTTAAACCAAGCCTGCTTTCCCGATGCCCGCGCTATAGCGTTTCGAGTTTCGTTCGTTTTTTGCCTATCGTTCAACATTTCTTTCAGTTTATCCAGGGTCAACCTACTAACATTCAAAAGAGGGCCAATTGACTCCAGTGTCTTATCCTCAGTAGTTGACTGAATAACCTCTTCCAAGATTTGAACGATAACCGCAGCAGGAAGATCGCGGAATATCCTGCCCTCTGTGTTCATGTTTTCATCCCACTGAATGACCGAAACGCCCTCCTTCTCAACTTTGTTTCTGTCAGGTGTTATTGGTTCATCGGAGTCTGCAAATAGAAGAACTTGGTAACCTAATCTTTTCAAATCGATGGCTCGTTGGGGTGCAGATGTTCGCCCTCCCCCCTCAACAACACTGACTCCTCTATACGCCATTCCATTCCTGTCTGCCATCCATTGGGTGTCCAACGCCCGCAGTAGACCAACCTCAGTTTTCCCCTCACAAACGATTACCCTCGGTGCTAGGAGTGCTTCAGGCATAGCTCGCACCACTGCTTGAAGATCATCGGGAATCTGCTTTATCGAAGTAACTCCAATTTCCGAACGAACCACATGCAATTCCTTAGCACTAAACTCCACCACAGCAATTGGTGAGTGAGTTGTAACAAAAGCTTGAGAAACATAGCTTTTTTGAGATTCATCAGATGAGGGCTTACTGCCTGCTCTCAGCAACCGCACCAACTGACGCAACCTATAAGGCTCTAGCCCGTGTTCAATCTCATCAACGAGAAGAATCGCACCTTCTTGAGTAATTGACTTTTGCATTGCTAGAGCAATTAAGCGTTTGCTGCCTAATCCGGATTGTCGAATTGGGATTTCTCCATCGTGTAGGGTGAGCGACCCTGTATTGATAGACAAAATATCTGCGTCAAACGCAGGCTTAAATCCCCTTTTTGCTCTTACCCCATATGGTTTGGCTAGATCTTCAACCTTCTTTGAAGTTGTGGCAAGATCCTCCAACGGTGTCCCTGATATTGCCTGACGGGCCTTTCTTTGGGCTTCAGCTAAGTTGATTGTGGAGTTTGCAGAGTCACCTGTGATGCGCGTTAGAGTAGTTCCTCGTCCCCACGAAAGCTCACGATCTACATATGAGCCGATACGTGTAACCCTAAATTGTTCTCGATCTGATGCGGAAATTCTGACAGGTTCACGTCGATCGCAGATTACCTCCCATAG
This sequence comes from Anaerolinea sp., assembly GCA_014879835.1. GTDB lineage: Bacteria > Chloroflexota > Anaerolineae > Aggregatilineales > UBA2796 > UBA2796. The sequence goes on along the minus strand of JACSRJ010000029.1, from coordinate 1,159 downwards.
CGGTTCAAGGGTGCTATTGACCGATAGCTTAATGGATAGAATTTCCTCCGTTTCGTCACTTGGTTCATCGACTAATCCCCTATTTGGATGCCAACCGCGCAACATTCCACCGAACTTCTGAAGAGACAGTAAGGAATTCGGCAATTCACCAACTGCAACAGTAATCTCGATTGGAATACTTGTATCCAACTGATAAAAATCGGCATCAGAAAAAGGAATGTTCCATTTAGGAGATAGCACATAATCGATTGCTTCAAGTACTGTTGTTTTTGTTGAATCATTCGATCCAATAAGACAGATAGTTGATATACACGGCGTCCAGTCTAGCGACTCTATACCGCGAAAATGGCGAATTGTTAGCTGCCGTATTTGCATTCGCTGTGTCCTCCAGTGCTTTTGCAGCTTGATGTTAGAGTGTATCACTTATACAAACATAAAATAATACCGTGATTGCTAGTTGAGGTCGTTCATGCGGCAATGGTTAGATCTTGGCGGTTATCGCGGGTGAAGTGGTCAACTGCTTCCACCAGCAGAGGAAGTGCCTCCTCACGCACCTGTTCTGGCTATCTGGCACATCCGTTCGAAAAACTTAGGCGTAGCATCGTTGCAAATCAATGCCTCATCGGTTTCATTTTCCGTCTCGGACTGAGTTAACTCCCTCAACTCACTTCGGATCAATTCAGGCAGTTGGTCTGTGGTGGGGTCAGCTACTCGTCTGGCTACCATAGGTTTTCCTGTACCGCGATCCCGTATTCCCTCTAACTATAACCCCAACTCTCCCTCACTCCGCCTCCATCTCTGAGGGCGTAAAGCGGTACTGGTGGTTGAACTGGAGCATGTAGCCGCCGGGTATCTTGTACACCGGGATAGGGCGGTCATCCGATTGACTGCTCCAGGGATTGTCCCGGCAGACGCAGAAGACGCCGCTCTCGGCGTGCAGTCCGTAGTTCTCCCCGTTCAGGACTTCAACCATCACGTCCTCAATCACGGCGAGGTCGATGTCTTTCCCCGTCTCTAAACCCGGTACAAATGCCAGGATCAGGGTTTCGGCGCTGTTGGTCAGGGTGCGAAGGTTGAAACTCTGGCAGTGTTCCTCAGGGCTTCCAGGGTCAGCCTCTGTGGTCAGGATCAGGGCAGCAGGTGCATCGCCACTGTCGGA
>JACSRJ010000030.1 GCA_014879835.1 Anaerolinea sp. | reverse complement strand
CCAGCGGACTGGCACTGGGGGTGCTGGCCGTGCCCAGCGCCGCACAGGCCCAAACCCATACCCTGACTTATTCGGGGTTTACGGGAAGTTGCAGCACGAGCGGGTTTACCACCAACACAACTGCGAGTTATAACCTGCCGACTGCGGTTACTGTTAACGGAAATACCACCCTTAACGGGGCCGCGTATGACACTTTTTCCTTTGGCTTGGCTGCTGGCACTGGTGGCTTTCCCACCGGCTTCTCCCGCACCTTTAGCCCCGCGTTGGCTTCTAATACCTTCACCTTTGTGTTCAATTCGGTGCTGGTAGATTCGGTCACCTCGGAAACGTATGGCACTTCAGTGACCACCATCAATTGTGTGGGTGGGGTCTTCTCCGCCAGCAACGCCTTTGTACCTTACAGCGTACCTTACGGTGGCCCCGGCGTCCCTTCGGGTTATGTGCTGCGCACCATCACCTGTGATGTGGCTGTGCGCAATGCCCCCGGTGGCGCACCTATAGGCAGCGACGCAGTCAAGGCTGGGCAGACCTTCTATGTCAGCCCAGATACCACTGCTGCTCCCGATGGGGAACTGTGGAGTCAGGTCTTTGTGAGCAGCTCCCCCAACCCATGGATTCCGACCCGCTGCGTCGGTCAGTAAGGGTTCAGGGGCTTTTGTAGCCGACGGGTGAAACCCATTTGTCCTGTGCGGCCGGCATAACATGCAGCGGCACAGGCTCTGAGAACCTCTCACTTTGCGCCTCTTGTCTCTTGTAGGGACAGGGGGCGCATCCTCTGAAAGCAGTCCCCAGTCGATCTATTCGCCTTGTCTGTCGTTCAATCAGTAGCGCGGATTTCCAACCTGATTTAAACTCTCTGAAGGGTACATGAGCAGCACTCTCGGAGAGTCTGAAAATGAATGTGTGGCGGCTGCCCCGTCTGTCTTATCAGGCGGTCAATACTGTGAAAGAAACCCGCCCAACGGCGCTGATCACACAGCCTGATTGGGCAAAACAGCGTGCAGCGCTGAATCTCCCCATTGTGGTTCAGGCCGAACCCACCCGGCGTGATCAAGAATTCTTTGATCATCTGGTTGATAATCTGCCCTCAGCCACCCAAGTGATCTACGCTTTGGGGGAAGGTGTGGTCATGGATGCAGGCAAGTATGTGTCCATGAAAACGGGCAAACCTCTGGTGGTTGTGCCCACCATGCTCAATGATGCAGGCGCTTTTTCGCCGGATGTGACTTTCTCCACCGCGGACGCCTATACCCGTATCGAAACGGGCGCGGCAGATCTGGCCGTTGTTGATCTGGAGATCATTCAGAGTACCCCAGCCCACCTTCGGGCTGCGGCCATTACGGATGTGCTCTCGGTGGTCACGGCGCTTATGGACTGGGGGTATGCCGCTCAGAAAGGGCAGCTTCGCTCAGAGGAGACCTTCAGCCCATGGGGAACTGGACTGGCTGCGGCGGTAGTACAGCAGGGGCTCAAAAATGCCGCCGCAATTGGCAAGGGAGAACCCGAAGCGCTTAAGACCCTCGTTGGCTTGTTGTGTATGACCGTTCAGCTTGACAGTTTGCTTGGTCATCGCCGGGCTTCACAAGGGGCTGAACATATCTTTGCAGAAGCTGTCCGAATGCAGCCCGATGCGGCTGATGTGCCCTTTGCGGAGAGGCTCGCAGCCGGAATTCTGATCACCTACGCCCTTCATAAACTTCAAGAAAAAGACGCAACCGTGATGCGGAGTGCATTGGAAGCCGCCGGAGTGCGTCTCAAACAAATCAAAAAGGCAGACATCCTTACCACACTGCTGGGATTGCCCGCCTACGTGAAGCGGCTCCATCTGCCCTACACCATTTTGAACGATCTCGAGGCGAATCCCGAAAAGTTGGCTGAGGCGATTCTGAGAAGTACCCTCGGCGATTAAACCTCCTCGGTTGCGGCGGGAAAGGTGAGGAGCTGTGTCGCTTCAAGTACCAAATATTTGGCAGTTACAAACCAAAGGGGATGCTGATGCCCTTGTGGAGGCCCTACGCCATCCAGATGCGGGCACACGTCGCGGTTCAGCCGCTGCTTTGCGTGCTTTGGGGGCGTGGCAGGCCGTGCCTGCGCTTCAAGCAGCGCTGGCTGTCGAGAACGATTGGCAAGTTCACGCGGCCATCACCGCTGCGCTTCAGTACCTTGATCATGATATTTACATTGAGACCCTGATCAAAAACAAGGATGTTCGGGGACTCTCCAAAATGCTGAACAGCACCCGCCCCGATGACGTGATCACCGCCTGTCGGGCTTTGGGCAGTGTGGGTGATCCAGTGGCGGTAGAACCGCTGATCATGGTCTTTCGGAATCCGCTGCTGGGAAGCCACATCCGCCTCGAAGCAGCAGAGGCCCTGCTCAAGCTCAAAAATCCCCCTGCCGTAGTCACTTTATTAGGGGCGCTGCGTCGGGATGATTGGCAGGTGCGCCGTAACGCTGCGGCGGTTTTAGGACAGTTGAATGCCACATGGGCCGTAGAGCCACTGATCAAAGCCCTTGAGGACTTACACCCCATGGTGCGTCGCACAGCAGCCGCGGCGCTTCGTCGCATTGGCGCACCGGAGGCCATCGAAGCCGTGGTGCGTTATGAACAGTCTCGTACTCCCGAAGAAGTTGAGGCAGATGCAGTAGAAGCGTCCCCCGCAGTCCCAGAGGAGAAACCACAACCGCCACCGCCTGCCCCTAAAACGGCTACGGACTCCACCCGCCGCGCACTGAGTGACGTGATCGCCAGTATCCGTAGTTCACTCACCACCAGTTCGGGGCAGGCCGGGGAAGGATCCCCTGCTGGAGGGCCCAAAGGGGACACCGGCCCCCTGCCGAGGCCCAAACCGGGTACTTCACCACTTACCGAAGCCTCCCGTAAGCGAGGCGATACCCAGCCTAAATCCCCCTTTCCGCAAGCGCCTAAAAAGGGCAAGACAGATCGCCTGCCCGATCTGCCCACAGAGCCGCCTCGACAGCGAACCGATCTCGGTGGGCTGCCCAAAACCGGGCGGTTGCCTTCACTAGCGGACGCCTTAGAAGCGGCCCGGCGGGCCAGCACGACACGGCTCACCCCGCCGGCGGGTAATGATAAACCACCAACGGAACCACCGCCTCCCGATGAGGAAAAACGCCCAAGTGGGCAGTGAATCCTCAGGCATTATGGGAAATCGCCGCCAACCATTCCACAATGGTGGTAGGATTTACACAGTTGACGATGGAAGAACCTCTACCTCCTGCCCTTTCCGCCAATTTTGGGGAAGGGGGCGGGTTCTTCTAGGACAAGTGCCTAATGCATACCAATGAAAGAGACCTCCCCTCATGTCCCCAACATCCCTCCATATCCACCCCGGCGAAACAGTCACATCCGAGATGCTTGAGCCGCTACCTCCACCCATCAGACGTTACCTGAGCTTCAGCGGCGTCGTGGGTAAACCTTGGATCAGCACAGCGCGTGTTTGTTATTCGGGGAAATTTCGCACTGGCGCTGATAAACCATGGATGGGTATCAGCGCTCGTCAATACTATACGACTCAGCCTGCTGGATTCTCGTGGAATGCCCGTTTTAAAATGGCCGGGCTGCCAATCCTCTTTGGGCAAGATACCTATAAAAATGGACACAGTCGGATGTTGGGCAAGCTTCTAGGGTTGTTCAAAGTGGTCGACGGCAGCGGCCGGGAAGTTGATCTGGGGACAATGATGCGTTATCTACAAGAGATGACATGGTTCCCGGTGTCCTATTTGGACGAACGAATTACATGGCAAGCAGTTGATGATCACTGCGCTGAAGTCACCTTCACCGATTACGGTACCAGTGTAAGCGCTCGTGTATATGTGGATGATGGGGGGCGGATGCTCAGCTTTATCGCCCAGCGTTGGGGGGATTTTAACGGCAATCCTTCCATCCAGACGTGGGCGACCCCCTTTTGTTCATATGCCCAATTTGCAGGGCTGACTCTGCCCGCGGTTGGACGAGGGGTATGGCACCTGTCCTCAGGCGATCTGACCTACATTGATGTCAACCTGACAGAGGTTGAGTACAACTGCGCTGTGCCCAATTTCTAGAATCACGAGAATGATCTGCGCACATAGGATCAATCACCAACTACAGCGTTATCCTGAAAGATTGACCTACTATTTTCAGTCTTACCCTCATCCCCCTGTCCCCCATCTCCCGCGTGCGGAAAGAAGGGGGAGTCTTTTTTTCGAGGGGTTTGTCGTGTCCTCTAACGTTAACCCCCAAAGAATCCGGCAACATCGTCCTCATTTTGATGATCCGATTT
>JACSRJ010000202.1 GCA_014879835.1 Anaerolinea sp. | reverse complement strand
CTTGACCTCCATAACCCTCTCCCTCCAGGCTTCTTTCCCTCTTTTGATGTGGTGTTGGGTAGCTAGATGTCACCTAAGCCCATTCCAGTACAACCCTTCGGACAGACCGGGCACCAGAGCAGTCGTTTGATCTTTGGGGCTGTAGCACTCTCTGGAGCACCACAGGAGAAAATTGACCGCACCCTTGACCTGCTCTTTGAATACGGCATTAACCACATTGATACCGCGGCCAGCTACGGTGACTCAGAACTGAAACTGGGCCCGTGGATGGAACGCTATCGGGATCGTTTTTTCCTTGCCACCAAAACCGGGGATCGCACTTACAACGGGGCCAAGGAGAGCATTCATCGTTCATTGGAGCGGCTTCGGGTAAGCGCCGTAGACCTGATTCAACTTCATTATCTGGTAGATCCTCAAGAGTGGGATACAGCGATGGGCCTTGAAGGGGCACTGGAAGCGCTGATCGAGGCTCGTGAACAGGGGCTAACTCGCTTCATTGGGGTCACTGGGCACGATATTCCCATCCCGGAGATGCATCAAAAAAGCCTTGCTCGTTTCCCCTTTGATTCGGTGCTGCTGCCTTATAACTGGATCGTGATGCAGAATCCCCGTTACGCCCATCACTTTGAACAGCTTATGGGGGTATGCAAAGAGCGAGGGATCGCGGTGCAGACGATCAAAGCCCTTGCCAGTGGTGCATGGGGGGATGCGCCCCACACCAGCCCGGTTTGGTACCGTCCCTTCTCAGAGCAGGCGCAGATCGACAAAGCGGTTCATTGGGTCTTGGGACGCGAGGGGTTCTTCTTAAACACAGTGGGTGATCTCGACTTGCTGCCCAAAGTGCTGGATGCCGCAGCGCGCTTTGAGCGCCGTCCTACCGAGGAAGAGATGCGTGTTGCAATGGCGAATGCACAGCCCTTGTTCACTTGATTACGGATAATGCAGGGGCAGTGTAGGGCGTATTAATTGCCCAAGCAAGTTTTGCCCCCTTGTGTTTATCCAAGGGGGATTACGCTCAGCTTTTTTTCTGGGGCGGCAGGAGGTACAAAAACCAGAACTTATCACGCGGGTAGGCCCCTTCAACGCGACTGTCCCAAATAAAGTAATCAACCTTCTCCGCAACCCGGTGAATCCGATTGTCGAGGCTGGTGAGGCTGCTTTTGAGGTCTTTATCAAGCACCCCTAGACGCTCCGCCTCATCTTGCAGCAGTTCCAACATGACCCGCTTTTCGATGGCAGACGGATAATTTTCACGCGCAGTTCGGGGGGTTTCTTCACTCTCCACCAAAAACTGCCCCAAGGCCGTCTGACGCGATTTTAACTCATGGAGAAGTTTGGCTTCATAATGGACAGCCCATTCTGTGCGCAGTGCTTCAAACGACTGGACTGCCGTCTGGATGGTGCGCTGCTGTGCCGGGGTAAGACGCTCCCAAAGGGCAGTGAGCCGATGCAGACGCATCAACACCCCACCCAAAGTCAGCTTGGGTAAGGAACTATCCTGAAGATGCCCATACACTTCCGTGCCATAAAGATACCGTTTGAGGGTTTCTGCCTCAGTCATGGCTTCAAGAGCACGCACATCTCGATTCAGATCAACGTCAAAAAGCGGTTTGGTGGGCGCAACCATAGGCTATCGTCTCAGTCTCTTGATGGTGTTGGTCTCAGCTAGCGGGATTGATAACGTTTTACATGGGTGTAACTGGGGTTGCCTTTGACCCCTTCATAGTGTTTTGCGGGATCAGTCCGCCACCACTCCGCTACAAAAGTGCCGCTCTCGTTGATGTAGCTTACCGCGGGTAAAAACTGAAGGGTTTGAGAAAGCCCTGCGACCAAGGTCGCATCTTCCTTATCCGCAAAAACCTTAAACCATTGGTTAGGAACCCACTCAATGGCAATCTTCATCTCATTCCACGCCCCTTCCATACGGAAGGGTGGCTCGGCGCGCACACAATCAAGATAAATTGACCCAAAACGCATTGCCCATAGGTTCTGATTGACCCGTTCCTCAATGAGATAGGGGCGATGTTCGGGTTCATTGTAGAACCAAGTACGGGAATTGGTGGTCATGGCTCCTCCGTGTATATGTGTAAGAGTTACGCACTTGCCCTCATCCCCCTACGACCGCTTCGCGGTGCCCGCTTCACTGGAGAAGGGGAAAACGAGGTTTTTGAGGGGGAAGCCCCCTCAAACTACCCCTTTAGATAAATAGGGGCTAAGTAGGTTCAACTGCGTAAGTCCTAATGTGCTTAACAAGCGACAGAATCACTGCTCAAATCATACCCTAATTGTGGGGTGTGTCCAACCCCCCCCGGTGTTCTCTGCAAACTGGACGATTGCTTGCCGTTCACCCAACGCTGCCAAGTTCATCAGTATAATGGGAACAGAAGTGAGGTGTCGTATGCGTAAACTTAACTTTGCCCTGTTGGTGTTGGTGCTGGTCTTTGCACCGCTGCTCACTGTGACTGGAGGTTTTACCCCTGCACAGGCGCAGGCAATCACCGACCCACCCCTCATCCTCCTCATGGATGGTGACCTATGGGCCTATACCGAGTCTCTTGGGACTCTGCGTCAGTTAACCCGATGGGGCTATAACCAACTGCCAGTGGTTGCCCCCGATAATAACCGGATCGCCTATGCTTCCGTGGCGGAGATCGCCATTGATGCCTTACGCCGTCAAGGGGAAAGCCCCAATCAGCCGCCCGCCAATATTTGGATCTGGGATGTCTCCACTGGGAACGCAGTACGAGTGGCTCAGCAGCCCCCAACCGCCTCCTTTGGCGCGGGTTACCCTACTGAGACCTTTGTGCGCCGTTCTGCGCCCACATGGTCGCCTGACGGGACCATGCTGGCGTGGATTGAGGAAGCCGTCACCCAGACTGCCAACCAGAGCAGTTCTGTGCCGCAGTTGGTGATCTATGATGTCAAACTAGGCGCGGTTCGGGCTACTGCGGCGCTTTCTAATCCGAATGCGCTTGCGTATCTTGGCCCGCTCTGGGGCGCTAATGGGATCGCGGTGCGCGTCCCTCTCTCCGGGGCTGGTGGAACCAGCGGCGACATATTCCAGTTCTACGATAACAATGGGCTGCGCCGTCTCGAAGTGAACTTGCCCTCCCAGAATGCGATCATGATTGACTATCGTTGGGTCAACCACATGGGGCAGGAATATCTCGGAACCGCCTTCAGCACCAATAAGTGGGTGCTGATCAACCCCGTCAACGCACTCACTCTTGATGCGCCTAGCGTTCCTGAATTGTTTGCCGTGAACAGCCCCACTGGGGTTTCGGCGCGGTGGTTGGTTGATCAAAGCAGCATCCGCTGGATCGCCACTGGAAATGGGCAAGATGTGCCCCTCAACTTTAACGGCTTCCCGACTCAATTTGCCATTGCGCCCTCTGGGCAGGCGCTGGCCTATATCGCCGATGCGGTTTACATTCTGCGCGGGGGCAAGACCACCCGGATCGCTGGTACAGAGCGGGTAGCCACCAACCGAATCGCGTATCTGGCGTGGGGCTATATGAACTGGCGCAGTTCGAGAGCAACCACCGCGCCACCAGCGCCCACACCTTTACCCCTACCCACACAAGCACAAGGCGCGGGCACCTGTGTCGGTGCCCCCGCTGCCCGGCTTGCCCCAAACATGTCGGCACGGGTAACCCTTGACCCGCCGCGTCCCAACTCGCTCAATACGCAGCCAGCGCCACCCTCGCGCAGCCCTAACAGCGCCCAATTAGGACTGATCCCGGCTGGATCGGTGGTGACTGTGCTGGCAGGGCCAGTGTGCAGTTTTGGCTTCCAGTGGTATCAGGTGAACTTCAACGGTCAGGTGGGCTGGACGGCTGAAGGCGAAGCTGGGGTCTATTGGATGGAGCCATACGGCGGGCCCGCACCCTCTGCTTGTGCCCCCAACTTACCCCCGCGCCTGATCATCGGTTCACAGGGACGGGTCACGCCGGGTGTACCTAACGCCATCCGCTCTGGGCCATCACGTCAAAATGGGGTCAGCAGTGTGGTTGGCACCATCCCCGGCGGGGGGGTCTTCAATGTACTCAATGGGCCTATCTGTGGAGATGGTCTGACATGGTGGCAGGTAAGCTATCTGGGAGTAACTGGCTGGACGGCTGAAGGTGAAAATTTCACCTACTGGCTCGAACCGCTCTACTGTGGACTCCAAGTGCCTTCTCGAATGCGCGCAGGCGGGATGGGGCGGGTGACACCGGGGCTGCCTAATGCGCTCCGTTCGCAGCCCAGCACCAATGATGCGATCAGTGTGGTCATTGGCTCCATCCCCGGTGGCGGTATCTTCACCGTGATTCAGGGCCCTGCCTGCGGTGATGGCATGGCTTGGTGGCAGGTGAACTATAACGGTATCATTGGTTGGACTTCCGAAGGTCAGGGTACAACCTACTGGCTGGAGCCTCAATAGTCTACAGATTATCCGGCATATGGGTAACTGGCTTGCTTCCTGAGCCTCAACAGGTTCAGGAGGCAGTCCGTTCAACCTTTGAAGACATAGGACGGGTCAACTCGTGGAACTGATCAATTTGTGGGTGGTGGTACGGCGTTGGTGGTGGCTGATCGTGATTCCGGCAGCGGTGGCACTCATTTTGGCGTTGCCGGGGCTGTCCGCCGTGATCTCTCCACCCTTAACCTATACCGTAGGGGTACGTTTTACCGCCAGCCAACCCCCTCAGGGTGAGGGTACCTTTGAAGATCAAAGTTACATTCCGTGGCTGGCGTCTGAATACGCAGTGATCAACCTTGCCGCATGGCTCAAAACCGATTCTTTCGCCCGTGAGACGGCCGCGCTCCTCAAAAGTGAAGGGGTAGAGCTTGACCCCAACATCCTACGATCCGCGATCAACTCTGATGCTGTACGCTCCGTGATGGGGTTGTACCTGAACTGGCATGATCCAGCGCAGTTGGAGCGGATCGCCGCCGCCGCAATCCAAGTTTTGCAGACCAAAAACAGTCAATATTTTCCCCAACTTGCCGCTGCCCAAACCCAAATCACGGCTCTTGATGGGATCATTGTCGCTCCGGTCGCGCCGCCCATCACCAGCCGAATCGCGCCGCTGCTGCGCATACTGCTCGGTTTGGGGGCAGGCATTGGGCTGGCATTTTTGGCTGAATACCTTGATCCACGCATCCGCACCCGCAGTGAGGCGGAGCGCATCATCGGGACGACGGTGATTGGTGAGATTCCCCGATCCCGCTGATCCGCGCAACATCGGCGCAGTTGTGTGTATTGGTTAGGAGAGGTAGAGTTATCGTGGATACACGTTGGCAACATAGATGAGTTCATAAACGAAAGCCCTGAAGGGAATTGAGCGATGGTTAAGCAGGCAGAAAAGAAAGTAAAACGCAATCCGCTGCTGCCCATATTTGCGATTATTTTGGCGGTGGGCTTTTTGGTCTTTGGGGTGATCATCGCCAATGGACTGATCACCGGGGAGATCGGCAAAATCCCTGAATTGATGAAGTTTAAAGCCAGTCCCAACAAAAATGTGGCCATCGCGGGGATCGCCTTTGCGATTTGGTTAACCTTAATGGCGATCATGTATTTTGTGGTTGCACTGCTGGCGGGTAAAGATCCTAATGAGGGACCCAAATTGGAATCCAGCCCACTACGAAAAGCCAAAAAACGCCGTCGTGACTGGAAGTAAAGGTGCGTTCGCCAGCGTGAAATAGAAGAGATGCCTGCACATGCAGGTAGGGATTAGGGGGAGAAGGGCGACGGTGAAGTCGCCCTCTTGGATTGCTGGGAACAGAAGTTCCTCTGAAGGTTTCCTTAGCGCGCCGCTTCTTCAACCCGGTCTGCTTCAACTGCTTCCGAGTGTTTGAAGGGATCGTAGGCTTCTTCGAGTTCGTGCCGGAATTGGTTGGTGTACAGGCGGTAGTAGTGACCACGTGCCCGCATCAGCTCCGCATGGGTACCCATCTCAGCGATACCTCCTTCTTCGATCACCAGAATCCGATCCGCACGACGGATGGTGGAAAGCCGGTGTGCGATGATGAAGCTGGTACGCCCTTTCATAAGCGTTTCCATACCACGCTGGATGAGCGCTTCGGTTAAGGTATCGACGGAGCTGGTTGCCTCATCCATCACAAACACCTCTGGTTCTGCCAGAATTGCCCGCGCTAGACTGATCAACTGCTTTTGCCCGACGGAGAGCAAATTACCGCCTTCACCCACTTCTTCATCATAACCTTTGCCAAGGCGGGTGATAAAGTCATGTGCACCAGCCATTTTGGCTGCTTCTTCCACGGCATCGTTGCTGGCATCCAGCTTCCCGTATCGAATATTTTCGCGGATCGATCCAGAGAACAGGTGCGGCGTTTGCAGCACCACACCGATCCGGGATTGGATACTCTGCAAAGTGAACTCCCGGTAATCCCGCCCATTAATCTTGAGTGCACCCTCTTTGGGTTCAAAGAAACGACACACCAGATTGACGATGGTGGACTTGCCTGCGCCAGTGGGGCCTACCAGTGCAATGGTCTCGCCTTGCTTGACCGTTAGGTTGAAGTCCTTTAGGACGGGTTTATCATTGTCGTACCAGAAGTTGACCCCTTCAAACTGGATGTCACCTTTGATTGTGCCCGGATCAACCGCGCCTTCACGATCCCAGATTTCAGGCACTGCATCCACCAGTGAGAAGGTTCGTTCTGCACTCGCAATGGCCTGCTGCATCGCCGCATATACTCGGGCCAGATCAGCGACCGGCCACAGCATAAAAAACACATAACTCACAAAGGCTTGGATACCACCAATGGTAATCCCCCCAGCGGAATTTTGGGCACCGCCAACCCATACGATTGCGCCGAGGGCAATCGCACTGAGCATCTGCACCGCAGGCAGAAACAGCGCTGAGAGCCACGCCGCCTTAAATGAAGCGCGGTACATGCCCTGTGTTAGAACACCGAACTCACGTAGGTTTTCTTCTTCGCGCCGGAGTGCCTTTACCACCCGCACCCCGGTGATGTTCTCATTGTAAGCGCCCGTGATCTTGGAGTTCTGCTTACGCACATCTCGAAACTCGGTCAGGATGCGTTTTTGGAACCACGCTGCCACACCCACCAGCACGGGCAAGATCAAAAAGACCACAATGGTGAGCTGCCAACTGATGGTGAGCATAAAAAAGAGCGAGGTGCAGATGTTCATGATCGCCCAAGTCACATCCAACATCCCCCATGTGACCAGATCTGCGATCCGTTCTGAGTCACTGGTGACCCGCGACATGATCCAGCCCACCGGAGTCTTGCTGAAGTAGGAGAGTGAGAGCTTCTGCAAATGCTCAAACAAACGTTTGCGCAAGTCATACTCCACCCGCTGCCCCAACACACCTGCCAGCGAAATGAACACCAGCACCGCCACCGCCAGCACCATCATCAACGAGACGTACTGCATCACAAAGCCGACGATCATCTGTCCGTCGCGGGGGATGATACCTTCGTCAATGATCCGTTTGTTGAGGTAGTTAAAGTACGCCTCAAGCATCGAGACCAAAGCGATGGACACCCCAAAACCTGCCGCCCACTGCCAGTGCGGTATGATCAGGCTGAAGATTCGACGTAGTATCTTGCCGTTGAAGTTGGTACTGAATTCTTGTTCTTCAAATTGAAGTTGATCAGACACCAGCGATTTCCTTCTCTAGCTCAAACTCGATCCGAGTCTGGACTTCGTAAATCTGGCGATAAATGCCCGGCTGTGTCATCAGGGTTTGATGGGTTCCTGATTGCACCACCCGTCCTTTATCCAACACGAGGATCAGGTCTGCATTCATCACGGTATGGATACGGTGTGCGATCACAAAACTGGTGCGCCCTTCCATCAGCCGCGCAAGGGCTTCGCTGATCGCTGCTTCGGTCTCGGTATCCACCGAGGAGGTCGCATCATCAAGAATCAAGATGCGCGGGTCTTTGAGTAGGGTTCGGGCGATAGCCACCCGCTGTTTCTGCCCACCGGAGAGTGTCACCCCTTTTTCGCCCACCAACGTCTTGTAACCTTCTGGGAAGGACATAATCACATCGTGGACTGCGGCTGCCTGTGCGGCCGCTTCCACTTCCTCATCGGAGACGGCACGCCCCACGCCATAGGTGATGTTTTCCCGGATGCTGCGTGAAAACAGGAATGGCTCCTGCTCCACGATCCCGATCTGATGACGCAGATCGTTGCGTGAGTAATCTTTCAGTTCCACCCCATCAAGGAGAATCCTGCCGCTGGTATACTCATAAAAGCGAGGCAGCAGGTTCACAATTGAGGTCTTGCCGGAGCCAGTTGATCCCATCAAGGCAATCACATTACCGGGTTTGGCCTGAAAGCTGATTCCTTCAAGAACCGCATGACCCTTATCGTACTCAAATCCCACATTTTCAAAGATGATGTCCCCTTTGAGACTGCCTTCAACTTTGATCTTGCCCTCGTAAATAGGTTCCTGCTCCTGCTTCAGAATCTCCATGAGACGTTTGTAAGAGACTCCGCCTTCAGACATGGCCACGATGATCCGCCCCAGATTACGCAGCGGGTTAATCACCTGCCAGATCAGCCCCACATAACCGATGTACGCGCCCACGGTGATCGTCCCGTTGATAGCCATGCTCGCCCCGACCAAGTAGCCTGCTGCTACCTGAAGGGCACACATCACGTCGGTGGTGGGCCAATAAAGCGCATGGAGCATGAGCAGTTTGCGCCCCCGACGGAACCGCTCAAAGATCGCCGTGTCGTACTTCTGCTGTTCGTAGCTTTGCCGGGCGAAGGCCTTCACCACCCGCACCCCAGTTAGGTTTTCCTGAAGGATGGTGGAAGCCACCCCATCTTGTTCCTGAAACTTCTCATAGGCTTTTGAGATACGCCGGAAAAAGACCACGGACATCAAGACCAGCAGCGGTACCACAATCAACGAGATGAGGGTTAGAGGCACATTTAAGCTGAACAGGGCGATCAGGTTGACCACAAAGAGCAGGGCGATACGCCCCAGCCCGATTGCCTGATCTGCGTAAAAGCGCCGAATCGTGTCCACATCTGAGGTGGAGCGCTGAATCAGATCACCTGTTTGACTCTTATCAAAGTAGGAAAAGTGAAGGCGCTGCACATGGTCAAACAGGAAATTACGCAGACGCCACGTAATGCCCTCGGCGGTGCGTGCGGCCAACCGTCCGCTGAGGAAGGTGAAAGCACCCTCCAGAAATGCCAACCCTAAAAAGGTGACGGCGATCAAAGGCAGGGTTCCGCCTTCAATGGGACGTCCCAATACGGTGTCAACCACATGGGCCAAAAACAAAAACGCCAAGGCACGCGCTGAGGCTGAAATCCCCAAACTTACTGCTGCGCCTAGGTAGGTCAGGCGAAAACCCTTGCTGATCCGCCACAAACCCAATATCTGACGATCAGTGACCGCCTGCTTCAGGTCATAGGGGGGGTAAGAAGGTTCCTTTGAAGAAGGTTCCGCCGCCTTTGATGACTGCACGTGTGCTGCAACTACGGTCAAGGGTGAATGTCTCCGTACCGTTGGACAAGAAAACACCAGTGAGGGTATATCCTCACTGGTAAAGTCTACTGTACAACAGAATTGAAACTCTGTCTAGAGGGATTTTGATATATTAAAGGGTCACAAGGGTTCAAATTGTAAATTATGCGATAAAGAGCATAATCTAAATCTATGCATCTACAACACCACCACCACCTCAGCATAACGCAAGATGCGGTGGGCGGTGCGATACCCCTTACGGCGTTCTGCTACAACTGTTCCAGCTAAAAAGGTGGGATCGCTAACCCTCTCTACCGCACGATGCTGGCGAGGATCAAAAGGATGTCCCACCGCCGGAATAGGGCGCACCCCTTCGCGTTCCAGAATGTCAAGTAGGCGGCGGTGAATGACCTGCTGCCCTTCGAGCCACCCGGACAGAATTGCACCTTCAGGCGACTCGTTTAGGGTTGTCAGTTGGGCTTCGCCGCGTTCGATGGCCGCCTCTATCCCATCCAGTACGGGCAGAAGCATCTCGATCAAACGCAGTGAACCATCTCCGCCGGTGATCGCCCCCCTCAAGTTCATGGTCTGTCCTTCCTGATCAGACGGATTCTTCATCCCAATCCTCAATCGCCCGAAAATCATCGTGAAAGTCAGCCCGGTTGAGATCACTGCCCCGGCGCGCTTCAAAAAAGCGATCCTCAGGGTGGTAATCCAGATCAAGGGGAGGAAGACGCCGTGGGGGTACAAAGAGCGGCGGCGGATGGATGATCTGGCGATCTGTGTCGGCCCGCGCAGCAGGGGTGCGCAAAGCATCATAGGCGCTGCGAATGCGTCGGAAGCCCTCCGGGTCACGTTCTGGGGGGTGCGCTTTAACCAGCGCAAAATAAGCGGCTTTGATCTCCGCATCGGTGCAGGTGGGCTTCAACCCCAAGACCACATAGGGATTTTCGGACATGTGTTATCTTCGCCTTATTGTTGACTGGGGTAAGTTTGGGGATACATATCCCCATTTTACCCTTTCTCAATCCGGTGGAGGTAGTACCTGTCCAATCACGGATTACAGCGTGAGGCGTGCCATTTGGGCACTAGCCTTACTGGTCTATATTCAAGACAAATTTTAGCGCGACAACGGGCAATCATTGATAATTCTGATGGGTTAAGAAGCAGTCCGAATCCATTTATTCATCAACCCCCTAAAACACCAAGAGAGTGCACTTTATGGCACGACAGCGCGAGTTTGACCCCAAAGCAGTGATCGACCAAGCCATCCCTGTTTTTGCTCGCTTAGGTTATGAAGCGACCTCGGTTCGGGACTTGAAGGAAGCAATGGGCATTAGCAGCAGCAGCATGTATGAGGTTTTTGGAGATAAACGTGGGGTTTTTCTGGCTGCGCTGAGCAGCGCTTGTGAACAGGAGCGAGCACAGATTGCGCAGATGGCACTTGATGCAGTCGCCCCAGAACGATTCATCGAACGGCTTTTTGCCTCGTTGGAGGTGGTTAAGGAGAATCCCCCTTTGAGGCAGGGATCACTGTCCTTAAACGCGATGGCGGAGTTTGGCACCCGTGATCCTGATGTAACCCATTTACTTCTTGAACACTATCTGGGGATCACTAGAATCATTGCTGAAGTGCTGGGTAAAGCCCAAGAGACCGGGACGATCACAACCCAGACCGAACCGCTTCACTTGGCTTATACGATCCTCAGTACCTTACAAGGCGTGGCAGCAGTCAAGGGCGTAAAGCCCGACTTCGCCTACGTTCAGGCTGTCACCCAGACGATCCTGAAGCTCCTCAATCGTTAAACATCTAAAAGGGGGGCTATCAGGCGATCAGCCTCCGCAAACACAGACGTTTTCGCGGAGAGGCTGATCAGCAGTGATTTACTTGCCGCTGGCGTGGCGGGTAAGGACCGCCTTGCGGGACTCGTATTCCTTGCGGGTGATCTTACGAGCGTCAAAGAGCGCTTCAAGGGCGATCAACTCCGCTTCCACGAGGACTTTTTGGGGGTCAACCGGGACGGGGGTGCTGGTGGTCACTGGGGGCGTCTCTCCCCGTTCTTGAAGGGCCGCCAGTGCGATACTTTCGGCCTCTGCCAACAGGGTTTCGGGGTCAGAGTCGGAAACGGTCTGATTCTTTGTCATCCGCCGCTCACGGAGCATCAAACCCGCACCCACTACAATCAAGCCAATTCCCCCGCCCACCAGAATGCCAACGATCAGCTCACGCGGCAGACCACCACTTTGGGTGCTGGAGACCCCTGCACCACCGCTGGAGCCAGCCGAACTGCCGCTGTTGTTGGATACCTCCGCCGCGCCTGAAAACGCATACCGCAGCACACCCGCCGCAGGCAGCCCGGTGCTGCCGCCAAAACCCTGATAGGGGCTGCCGGATCGATCCACCACCCCACGACCCACGAGAGGTGTACCCCCAGCTTCGGCTTTGACGGTTAGCGTGGTGGGGCGGGCGTAAAGTTCAGCGCTGCCTACCAGTGGATAAGGAAGAGTCTGCTCCAAGACCGTACCAGTGGGGTTATAGGGCATTAGGTAAACCACATGGATCACATGATCAGCCCCCGGTGAGACCGGTAGAGTGTCATTCACCGTGCGCCCATCAGCCCCAACCACAAAACGATCAGAAGAGTCGGCAAAACCCATGATCTCGGCCCCAAAAGGGAGAACCAGTTTGATCGAGGTGAACTGGGTTTCCGAAACCTGCTCCTTGGTCACAAAGAGGCGGTCAGAGGTGTTCTTGAAACGAATCATGGCCGCTACTTGCAGCCCATTCTCGTTTGCCAGCGCCTGCGTGATAAAACTGGTGATCTGGATCACCGAGGTGTCGTCGGTCAGTTCGTAGATGGTCAGGGTCAGAGTGAGTTCGGGTTGTGCCGGATCACCCTTCACAAAGTCGCTGCTGAAAAGGCGGGTCTGGTGGCGAGTACTGACAATATAAGTGTTTTCTGCGCGCATAGGCACATCGGCAAAACGGAAAGTGCCATCCGCAGCGACGGTCGTCTGGCGCACGGATTCGTTCATGGAGGCATCAACGATATGCAGTTCAAGGTTTAAATCGGCAGGCACAGCAGCCCCAGCAGACCCATTCACCACACTGCCGCTTACTGCTCCGATCACTTCAGGGGCAGGCGCGGTTGGGGTGGGTTCCTGTGCCAAAGTGATCGCGGGGGTATACCCTCCACCCAATACGATCATGCCCATCAGGACAACAAGGACAAAAGCAAAACGTAGGATCGGGCGTTGAAGATACCTTGTGTGAACACTCATAAGGGAATCACCTGACTCGTGGGGCTACACTGCCCCCTTTGCGCCGGGACTTAATCGCCTGCTCGATCTGCTGATCAAGGCGACTATCCACCGCCGCATCCAGATCGCTGTCAATCTGATACTCGCTTGGCGCTGCCACATGTTCAGCAACAGTGTCGATTTCCTTTAGGACTGCAATCCCCTGTTGAACCAACTTTTCACGCTCAAACTCATAGTCGGTTTGGGTGATCTTCCCGGTGGCAAAGTCCTCATCCAGATCGCGGATATTGTTGAGTAAACGCTCATAGTGGGAAAGCAGTCGATCCCGTCCACGCTCAACCACCGTTCCTGTAGATAACCTTCTTAAATTTCGATTCAAAATAGGGGCAGCGATCCATAACCCTACGATGGCGATCAATGCCAGCGCCAGCCCCAAACTTTCAAAGCTCATGATTGGTTGTTCTCCCTTACGATCCTTTTGCCAGCGCCCGTTCGATCATGCCCCGAAGCTGATCGCGGGTGAGGGGCTGCATCACGAATTCGCTGATATTGCCTTCCCGATCCACGACAAAAGTTTCGGGCACACCCGTGATCCGATACTGATGCGAAATCGCAGTTTTGTAGTCCAGCCCGTTGGGGTAGGTAATCTTAAACTCGTCGAGGTATTTTTGGGCTTCGCGCTCGGTGTCGGTATAGGCAATCCCTAAAAAGACGACCCCTTTTTCCCTATATTCGACCCATGCGGCCTCTAGTTCCGGGGCTTCATATCGGCAAGGGGCGCACCAGCTTGCCCAAAAATTGATCACCACCACCTTCCCTCGCAGATCCACCAGATTGATCTTACTACCGTCCATCAGGGTGAGGGTGAACTCCGGGGCTTTACCCGATTGAGGCTGCTGCTGCTGTTGGTTCAGTAGGGCAATCCCAAAAACCGCCGCGATCAGCCCGATGATCAACAGCACCCCAATGCCAAACATCCCGATTCCGGTGCGCGGCGCGGGTGCGGATTCTTCCAGTGTCTCCCGTGGTGAAACCTGTTCCAAAAGAACCTCCTTTATCCATTCGATTACAACCCAAAATTGGTGTGATCGTCTCTGTGAAAATTCATTTATGGAGATTGTACCCAAGAATTGAGCAGTGGCAGGTGAGCGTTTCCCTTGAGAGGGTTCTGGTTCCGTGGGCGAGTCCTACCCCTTTGTACATTGGGCGCTGAGGCGCTGGGCCCTGAAGGGGACGAAGTGAAGCGGACTCGCCACGGCAGTATCGCATGATGCGCGTAAGGGTTGAGGGAATCACTCAGGCGGGCGTGACTTTACCGATCCCCGCTCAACCAAAAAGCACCTGAGAATAGTGATTGGCACTGGACGCTCGCCCGTCTCGATGTACTCGATCAAAATCCGGGTTGCAAGCGCGCCTAACTCCTGAATAGGCTGTTGGACAGTGGTCAGAGGTGGGTCAGTAAAGGCCGCGAAGTCGATGTTGTCATAGGCCACAATAGAAACATCATCGGGAATCCTCAGTCCGGCGCGGCGTAGTGACCGCATCGCACCAATGGCCAATGCGTCACTGTAAACAAATACAGCGCTAAAATTGACCTCGCGCTGGATCAACTCGTTCATTGCCATATAACCATCGTCGGGTTGTCGCCCGTGCGCATGAACGATCAAATGGGGATCAAGCTTGATCCCCGCCCGACTCAGGGCCAGTTGGTATCCTTCAAGGCGATCCACCGCCGCTTTGTGATCCACCGGGCCCGTAAGAATTGCAATCCGCCGGTGTCCATGATCCAGCAGGTGGTCAGTTGCCAACCGCCCCCCGTCAACATTGTCAATATCAACCGAACACAGAGCCAGTTCCGGGCGGAAAAAGCCCGTTGAGACAATGGGCACATCAACCGGTAAGGGATCGGTGAGAGGGTCTCGTGGAACTTGAATCGCGTCTCGGGCCAGCAAAATGCCATCAACCCGCTGTTCGGCGAGCAGTGTCACAAATTCGCGCTCATTGTTCGGGTTGCGCTCGGTGCTGCTCAACATCACCCGAAAACCGCGGCGCCGCGCCTCTAGTTCCGCGCCAACACTCAGGTTGGCAAAAAAATGATCGGCAAAATCCACCGTGATCAAACCGATGGTGTAGGTGCGGCTGGAGCGCAGGCTGCGCGCTACACTGCTGGGGGTATATTTAAGTTCGTCGATCACTTGCTGAACGCGTTCACGGGTCAGGGGTGCGACCACGGCGGGGTTATTGATAACCCGCGAGACAGTCATTGTGGAAACCCCAGCGGCCCGTGCAACGTCCCGAATATTTATGGGGCGTTTTGTTCGGCTCATAAATGCTTATGCGCCCCCTCCTTTAAGTAAATGTTATCGTTAGCAGTTTAGTATATCTTCAAATGGGTTTAGAAGGGAAGTTTTTTGGGATTTTTTCACAAATAACCTTTCAACTGTTTCTCTTCTACAGCGTTATCCTAAAAGATTGACCTTTTTATAGGAGTTACGCACTTGCCCTCCCTAGCCCCCTTCTCCAGTGGAGAAGGGGGGAAAGAGGTTTCGGAGGGGGGGGCCCTCTCCAACTGCCCCTTTCGAGGAAGACGAGGTAAGGTGGCTCAACTGCGTAAGTCCTGACCCTTTTCATTGACCTTTTGCCTGACGGATGGGTACATCCTTAGGCTTCAACGGGCTTATTTGGCGTAGTCGATAGCCCGGACTTCACGAAGCACCTGCACCTTGATTTGACCGGGGTACTGCATGGTCTCCTCAACCCGCCGTGCAATCTCCCGGGCTAGGCGCATGGCAGAAAGATCATCAACCTGATCAGGGCGCACAATTACCCGGACTTCACGGCCTGCCTGCAAAGCGTAACTCTGCTCTACCCCTTCAAAGGAATTGGCGATCTCCTCAAGGGTGCGTACCCGTTTGATATAGGTTTCGAGGCTTTCGCGTCGTGCCCCCGGACGTGCTCCACTGATCGCGTCAGCCGCCTCAACGATGATCGCCTCTACACATTCCTGTTCCACCTCATGATGGTGGCTGGCGATGCAGTTGATCACTTTTTCGTTAACGCCATAGCGCTGGCAGAACTCCGATCCAATGATGGCATGGGTGCCTTCGATCTCATGATCGATTGCTTTGCCGATGTCATGGAGCAAACCACCCATCTTGCAGATGGCCACATCCGCGCCCAATTCAGCCGCGATCATACCCGCAAGGTGGGCAGTCTCAATGCTGTGGGCGTGCTGATTCTGCCCAAAGCTGGTGCGGAACTTGAGCCGTCCCAACAGCTTTAGGACTTCAGGATGCAGCCCCGGCACTCCAGCTTGATAAGCGGCGTTTTCGCCTTCTTCACGGATCACCCGATCCACCTCTTTACGGGCGTCATCCACCAACTTCTCAATGCGAGCAGGGTGGATACGGCCATCCAACACCAGTTTGCTGAGCGCCCGCTTGGCGACCTCCCGCCGCACTGGGTCAAAGCTAGAGAGGGTGACTGCCTCTGGGGTATCATCGACGACCACATCAACACCCGTGGCCTGTTCAAAAGCGCGGATATTGCGCCCATTGCGCCCGATAATCCGCCCTTTCATTTCATCTGAGGGCAAACTGACCACACTGACCGCCAGTTCACTGACCTGATCGGAGGCCATTCGCTGGACGGCCAAGGCGATGATGTCACGAGCACGGCGGTCCGCTTCTTCTTTAAGTTGCTCTTCGATCTCGCGCATTCGTCGGGCCATATCGGCGCGGGCCTCAGCTTCGACCGAATTGAGCAGGTGGGTACGGGCTTCATCGCGGCTCATCTGGGCGATCCGTTCGAGGGCGGCGGCGCGTTCCTCCGCCATCTTCTCGACTTCCTGACGCCGTTTATCCAATGCGCCCTGACGCTTGTTTAGTTCGCGCTCTTTCACGTCCATCCGTTCAAAGCGCTTGTCCAATTCCTCCCGACGTTTATCAAGACGTTCCAGTTCTTTGTCCAGTTCAAGACGTCGCTTTTTGGCTAACGTCTCGGATTCATTGGTCATCCGGAGCGCCTCATCCCGCGCTGCGATCTCAAGCTGCTTGGCGCGGGAATCCGCCTCAGAAACAAGGCGTGTCGCTTCCTCTTCAGCAAGTCTGCGACGATTAGCAAGCAGTTCATCCGTTTCCGCGATTACTTCCTGTCGGGTGCGGCGGCGCAGAATACCAAGCGCCCCAACGATGATGCCGACCACAACGAGGACATCAATTATTATAATGAGCAGTACGAGTAGCTCAGGCACAACCACTACTCCCTTAGGCAGTTTTAGACACTGCCGCTTATGGAAACACAAAAAGCCGTGTGTGAATCCACATCACGGCTATCGTGGATATGAAACAGAACCTTACTTGCGCCAGCGTGAAGGTATGATCGATCAGCGCTGCCAAAGGGCAGATGACCGGCTCACCAATGGATACTCAGACGTAGCAGTTCAAAGATGCATTACGTGCAGTGCATATCCTGTCCTGAAATCAGGTGACCTTCCACGCCGCCAACAATACAGTTTCCGTTCTCTTAACTACCATTACATCGATCCGTATTCGTCCCTATAATCGGGACTCGTGTGAACACGGTGCTCAGGTACTCAAATCCACGTAGCCAAGATATTGATTCAAAAGATTTGAAAAAACCTACATGAATCTATTATCTACTTTTTGTTAAAAGATTCAACCGTTCTGGATGATTTAACAAAGTATATAGGGGAAGCCTTCGAGGGTGGGTAGAAACCTGCCTCAGAGTCCATAGACGGATTTTTGGGGCAGGGTCACAAGGGCAAATGACGTTTCTGGGTTACGCACTTGCCCTCATCCCCCTACGACCGCTTCGCAGTGCCCGCCCCAGCGAAGAAGGGGGAAAACGAGGTCTTTGAGGAATCTTTTCCCTCAAACTGTCCCTGTCGATGAGTCTGGGGTAGATAAACTCAACTGCGGAAGCCCCACACAGGCTTCGGAATCAACCTGCTGCGGTGAAAGTGCCGATGAGACTCACCTTCCCGGTTCAGCGGTAGCAAGAGAGACTTCGCCAAGGGTTTCAACCGCTTTTTTCATGAGTGAATCGTCAATAAAGGTAGACACATCAAGGGCTTCTTTGTATTCGAGCGTCCCTCGGCTTAGGAAGTAACGCTGGACTTCCTCCAGATCGGGCACGGGAATTACCCCGTTGGGATCAAAATAGGGGCGGTTCATATTGAGAATCGCAGGTACAGGAACTTGGGTGTACTTTTCGATAATCTTCGCAGTATCCTCATTTAACCAACCATCACCTTGCAAATCACGGGCTCCACGAAGATAGCCTCGGATGAAACCTTCCGCCATCGCGGGACGCTCTTCAAGCAGGGGCAAGCCCATGAACACATAGGTGACGGTGATCCCGTCAATGTAATCATCAGCCAGCACCGCAACCGTGCCCTGTTGAACGGCAAGAGTCGCCAGCGGATCAGTGATCACAGCGGCGTCAATCGCCCCAGCCTCAAGGGCGGCGGGCATCTGCGGGAAAGGCATGGCGCTGATGTTCACTTCATCCATCCTCAGTCCACCTTTTTTGAGTGCTGCATAGACCCAGTATTCAATAGCAGACCCCGTGTTATTGATCGCAATCGTTTTTCCCTTGAGATCAACGATGGTTTTGATCTCCTCAGTGCGTTTGGCGGAGATCACCAAAGGGGTAGAAAGTGGTGGACGTTCGGTGTGCAAAGGCGCAACAATCTTAAATCCTAGACCTTGATAAGCGGCGTTCCATAAGGGGGCACCTGCGCCAGTGGCAGCCACATCAAAATTGCCCGCTGCAAGCTGAATAACGGAGTCACCACCGCCTGCTGGAACAGGGATCATCTCCACCGCAACCCCTTCCTCAGTAAAGTAGCCGCGCTCCTGCGCTACAAAGATAGGTGCGTAAATCACCACCGGAATGAATCCAAGGCGAATCTTGTTGTCTTGGTCATCCTGTGCCTGCACTGGGCCTCTTATGCCGATCATTCCAATTATCAGCATGATCAACAGGGTGATCACCAATGGGTTCCTCAAGGTGGACTTCATCTCAAAAATCCTTTCTGAAGCAATATGCTAAACTGCCCTAAATGCTGCGGTGAACAGTGTCTTTGCGCAAAATACAAAACTAGGTAAAGCCTCCTGCCGCGTTTTTGCCAATGGTGCAGCCTCTCCAAGGATATGCAGGGAAAGGCTGCCAGAAGGCGTTATTCGTGGCTTTTGGTGGCTTCACGCACCGGAACCTGTCCGAGTGTTTCAAGGTCCTTGTTAACCAACGACGGATCAATATAGGTGCGCAGATCAAGCGATTCCTTATATTCCAGCACCCCTCGTGTGAGGAAGTATGCTTGAAGTTCCTCAAGGTCTGCCAACGGAATTGCACCATTGGGATCATAATAAGGGCGGTTGGCCCGCAGCACCACTGCGGCTGGTACGCTGGTGTACTTCTCAATAATGCGTGCGGTGTCCTCGTTTAGCCAACCATCTCCTTGCAGATCACGTAGGGCCCGCAGATACGCCCGAACGAACCCTTCTGCGGTTTCAGGGCGTTCGGTCAAAAATGGCATTCCCATATACAGGTAGGTGACGGTGATCCCATCCACAAAATCATCGGCTAAAACCTGAAGGGTGCCCGCATCTTTTTGAAGAGTTACCAGCGGTTCGCCGAGTATTCCAGCATCGATGCTGCCGCTTTCTAGTGCGGCAGGCACATCCCGGAATGACACAGTGGTTAGGATAATGTCCTCCATGCCTAAGCCCGCCTTTTTAAGAGCCGCATAGAGCCAGTATTCGGTTGCCGCACCAGTGGCATTGATCGAGACTTTTTTACCTTTGAGATCAGCGACACTTTGGATCTCTTGGGCGCGCTTGGTGGAGATCACCAGCGGGCTGGACACGGGAGGACGTTCTGTGTGCATAGGCCCAACGATCCGAAATTCCAACCCCTGCGCGGCTGCATTCAGCAACCCAGCACTGATACCACCTACCGCCACATCAAAGTTCCCAGCAGCCAACTGTACCACGGAGTCGCTGCCACCTTGAATTGGGGTGAGTTCTACCTCAAGCCCTTCCGCTGTAAAATATCCTCGTTCTGCTGCCACAAACAAAGGCGCATAGATCATCACCGGGACATACCCCAAACGCACCTTCTCAGTGCCCCCTTGAGCCGATACGCTTTCCGCGATCAACCCCAGAAACATCCCCGCAACCAACAGTATAAACAATGCTTTTCGCGTGAACATCTGAACAACCCTCCTCGCTTACATTCACTTCTTTCAGAATTTTCTGAAAGTTATGAAAGAAATTGTACAACATTTCACAAAAACGGACAAGTTATTCCTCTCGTGGGGATCGATCTCAAAAACACCAGAACGAAAATTCATTTTATTGATTAGGTGATTGACATTATTTACTATTCGATTAAAATTATTTATATACCACTCGGATTTGTTTAATGGTAGGGTTTATTTAGATGAACTCTTGTGCCCGATAAGTTGGGGGCATCGCCTCAGCCCAAAAACGATGAAAATCGAGGGCAAAGGTGTCATCTCCCAAACAGATGACGCGCAGATTAAGAATCGATACTGGGAGGTAGTGATGAGTCTTAACTCACCCCTTGATTGGATGGTCTACGAAGAGCGTAACCAAGAGATGCGACGGCGTGCTGAGACTGCGGCATATCGGCGTCAAGCGCTATTGAAACCCCTCCAGCCCCGGCTTGGGCCCAAGGTCTATCGCGCAGCGCTGGTATATTTGGGAAAGGTGATGGTGAACTGGGGTGAAAAGCTCCAGTCCCGTTATGGGCGGATCAACGAACATCTCAAAGAGATTAAGGAGATCAATATCAACCCAAACACGGAGCGAAAGATCGCCCATTCCTGAGACTTACAGCATTTTCCCTAAAAATGAGCTGTGAGTGGGGCGTTTGAGGGGTCTTGTCCTGTTCACCAACATTAGCCCTCATCGAGTCCGGGATCATTGTCCCCA